>NZ_JCACHA010000196.1:0-3396 GCF_059503625.1 Skermanella sp. | reverse complement strand
TCGGCACCTATCTGAGCGTCCATGAGGGGCCGCAGCGGAACTCCAAGGTCGCGAATACGGTGGCGCTGGAACCTGGCATGATCGTTTCGAACGAGCCGGGATATTACCGGACCGGCGCCTATGGCATCCGGATCGAGAACCTGATCGCGGTGAGGGAGTGTCCGGACCTGCCGGAAGCCGAGCGGCCGATGCTGTCTTTCGAGACGCTTACCTTGGCGCCGATCGATCTGGCGCTGGTCGAACCGGCCCTGCTGTCGCCATCCGAAATAGCATGGCTGAACGCCTATCATACGAGGGTGCGGGACAGCCTTTCTGGGCGGCTGGACTCCGAGACCGAGCAATGGTTGCTTGGAGCGACGGACTCCATCACGTCATGATTGTTCCAGCTCCTTAGATACCTGTCGGAACGCGACCAATCTACGAACATGAAGGCCGCGGCAATTGCGCCGCGCCCTCCGCTGTGCCAATTTCCCCGGTATGGTTGCCCGCTCGGTCCGCATTAGGAGAATGGGCATAGCGGGCTGGACATAAACGCAATATTTACGCTCCACCCGCATGTTTGAAACGCCGCATCCGGCCGAAGCCGTCGGGCCGGATGCTGCGAAGGTTCTTTCTTGAACAGTAAGCGGCGCACTGGATCGGCGGTAATCCGGGCGTTGCTGGTGGATCGGCTGGGTTGCGGCGACTGAACGGATCGCGTCGGCACGGCCCTCGTCAACGGATGTATTTTGGAGCACACGATGAAGATCCTTGTGGTCGATGATTACGCAACCATGCGGCGTATTGTTCGCAACCTGCTGACGCAGATCGGCTTCAGCGATATCGAGGAAGCGGGCGACGGCGTGACCGCGCTTGCCAAGCTGCGCGAGAGCAAGTTCGGTCTGGTGATCTCCGACTGGAACATGGAACCGATGACGGGGCTTCAGCTTCTCAAGGAAATCCGTGCCGACAACAAGCTCAACGCCACGCCCTTCATCATGGTCACCGCCGAGAGCAAGACCGAGAACGTCGTCGCCGCCAAGGAAGCCGGCGTCAACAACTACATCGTGAAGCCGTTCAACGCCGACACGCTGAAGCAGAAGATCACGTCGGTCATCGGCGCGTTCTAAGGTCTGATGGGACAGATCTGACGGGACAGAACAGTGGATAAGCTGGCGCCGCTCACCGAAGACGAGTTCGAGCATATCGAGGACACCGTGGCGCGCACCGCCAAGGGGCGCGCCTTCCTCCGCCGCTATGCCCAGCGCGCGCAGGGCGGCGCCGCCGACGACGTCCGCATCATGCTCGACCAGATGCGCGCCCTCCTGAGCCAGAACTCTCAGGCCGGCGGCACTTCGTCACATATCGAGGTATTGCGGCGCGAGCTGCTGGAAATGGCCGGCTCGATCGAGAAGGCCCGGCGGGAGGTGGCGGCGCTCCAGCCACCCGATGCCGGCAACGACCGCATCATGACGGCCACCAGCGAACTCGACGCCATCGTCTCGTCCACGGAACGGGCGTCTTTCGATATCCTGAACTCCGCCGAGCGGCTGATGGACCTCGGGTCCAAGCTCCGCAAGGGCGGCGCCGACCCCGATCTATGTTCGGAGATCGAGTCGGAGGTGTCGAATATCTTCACCGCCTGCTCGTTCCAGGACCTGACCGGCCAGCGCACCAGCAAGGTGGTCAACGCGTTGCGTTACATCGAGCAGCGCGTCACGGCGATGATAGCCATCTGGGGTGTCGAGGGTGTCAAGCCCAACACCGACGTCCCCGATGCCTTCGTCGACAAGAGGCCGGATGCCCATCTCCTGAACGGACCGGCACTGGAAGGGCACGGCGTCAGCCAGTCCGACGTGGACGCGCTTTTCGCCGACCCGCCCGAGCCGCCGGCCCCGCCACCGAAGCCCAAGGTCGCGGCTGCGCCGCCGCCTCCCGCTCCGCCGCCTCAGCCGGCATGGACACCTCCGCCGGCGCCGGTGGCTCCGCCCGTACAGGCCGCGGCTCCGCCTCCTCCGGCCAAGACCGTGAAGAAAGCGGCGGCAAAGCCCAAGCCTGCGGCTGTGAAGCCGGCACCCCCTCCGCCGGCTCCTCCGCCTCCAGCGCCGCCTCCGCCTCCTCCTCCGCCTCCGGTCGTGGCGGCACCGCCACCTCCGCCGCCGCCGGTGCCCAAGCCGGCGCCTCCTCCTGCACCACCCCCGCCACCCGCGCCGCCGCCACCCCCTCCGCCGGCTGCGGCTCCGGCACCAAAGGCGGCACTCGACCAGTCGGCTATCGACGCCCTGTTCGGATGATCGCCTGAGCAGAATTACCGGCGGCGCGATTCAAGTGATTTTAACACAATATGTCTATTTTTGACCGCGCAGTGAGGGAAAACAACCGACCGGGGCCTCCTGTCCATGGTCGAAGCAACGGCGAGAGCGACAGCGAATGACGGTCAAGACACCCATGCAAGGTGCGCGTAAGCCATTCATGGCCGAGTTGCAGAAGGCTCGCCGCGGCACGGCGCCGGGCACCGGCTCTGCCGAGGCCTCGGGCCTGCTGGCACTCGCGGCGCCCGAGCCGGCCGCCCAACTGGCGCCTGTTTCGGTCGAGGTCGATCACACGCCTGTCCTGCGCGCCGTAGCGGAACTGCACGCCAAGTTCGACCGCTTCATGAGCCACGACCGCAGCGACATCGATCAGATCCAGGTCGAGATCGCCGACATCTCCGGCCGCATCAAGGCGACCAAAGCGGAAATGGCGGCGCTGCGCCACCCGCTCGCCAGCGAGGACAGGTTCCAGCAGGCGTCGGAAGAGCTGGGCGCCGTGGTCAACGCGACCGAAGCCGCGACCAACACGATCATCACCTGCACCGAAGAAATCGAAGAGATCATCCACGAACTGCGCGCCCAGCTGCCGGAGGGCTACCAGTCCAGCCGCGTCAACGACATGAACGAAGCGGTCGTGAAGATCTTCGAGGCCTGCAACTTCCAGGACTTGACCGGCCAGCGCATCACCAAGGTCGTCCGCGCGCTTTCCTTCATCGAGGAACGGGTGGAGGCGATGATGGGCGTCTGGAACAAGCGCGAGTTCGAGACGATGCCGCTGCCTCCCGGCATGGCCGCCAAGGACGGCGACTTGGACCTCCACGGCCCGAACAAGGTCGATAAGGACAAGGGAATGATCAGCCAGGCGGATATCGACGCGCTGTTCGGGTGAGGGTTTTCGTGGGCTGATTCACTCTTCCGCCTGTCGCCTCCTCCTGCCGAGAGGGGAGAGGCGACAAAGCGTTGGAGACATGTCAAGCCGTGCGCAGGTTCATCACTTCCGCTGTGATACCAAGAGCCGGAGAGATTGATCTGTGCGAATACTTTCGTTGTGTAGGTCGGTCTAAAGCGAAGCGGCAGCCGACAAGCAGGCGCGTTCATGTCGGCT
>NZ_JCACHA010000195.1:0-3397 GCF_059503625.1 Skermanella sp. | reverse complement strand
TGACCCCGTTCTCCGGAGCGATGAATCCATAGCCTTTGGTCGAATTGAACCACTTCACCGTGCCAGTCGCCATGACTGCAACTCCCTGATAGTCCTAGGCCAGTAATGCCGGATCTTTTTTCAGTCGTTCCGGCTGTTGTGTCGGGCCGAAGCCTGACGTCGTAATCGATGGTGGAGCAGCCCGTCGCAAGAACTTGAATTGACGTAGCAAAGATCCAAACCATGGATAACTTAAGACTACGCTAACGATTCAATCTTAGCCGCACAAGATCAGAATTCACGGATATATCTTTTTCGTCTATAAAGTATAGTACTGAGTGGTCAGTCTATGTCTAAAGAATACAGACCATCTATAGTGATCGACTGCATTTCTTGAAACGCCTGGATTTACAAGTTGGATTAAAATTTAAACGAACACATGGTTTGAACGGGAACTTGCAGACTGACCTTGGTCAGGCGCGTCCCTCGGCTTCCCAAGCCATCCGCTTCCGGTAGATGGTCGAAGCACTGATCTCCAGGAGCGCCGCCGCGCGCGGGATATTGCCGTCGCATGCTGCGATGGCTTCTTCGATGGCTTCCTTTTCGACCTGCCAGAGCGGCCGGACCTGACGCGGCTCGGGCGCCGCATGGGTCATGACGGCGACGCCGCGCTGCCCCGCCGCGTGCTGGGTGAAAACGCCGCCCTGCTCCGCCAGCCCCGGTCCGGCCCCGTGGGCTACCGCGGCAAGCGCTCGCTGTTGCGGATACAGGCTCTGGGCGGACTGGTTCAGGGGGGACGGCAGCATCGACAGCATGACCTGATCGCCGTCATGAAGGACGACGACGTTGCGGATCACGTTCTGGAGCTGGCGGACGTTGCCGGGCCAGGAATAGGCCCGGAATACCTGTTCCACATCGGGGTGGAAGCGGCTGAAGCTCTTGCCCTCCTCGGCGGCGTAATCGAGCAGGAACTGATGGGCGATCGACAGGACGTCGTCCTCCCGCTCGCGCAACGGCGGCAGGTGGACCGGGATGACGTGCAGCCTGTAGTACAGGTCCTCGCGGAAGCGGCCTTCCTCGACCTCGCGCAGCGGGTCGCGGTTGGTAGCACACAGGATGCGCAGGTCGACCTTGTCCAGCTTGGTGCCGCCGACCTTCTGGAAGGTGCCGGTCTGGATGAAGCGGAGCAGCTTGGTCTGAAGCCCCGGCTCCATCTCGCAGATCTCGTCCAGGAACAGGGTGCCGCCGTTGGCCCGCGCCGCCGCCCCCTCTCGGTCGGCCACGGCGCCGGTGAAGGCGCCCTTCACATGGCCGAAGATCTCGCTTTCCATCAGCTCCTTCGGGATGGCGCCGCAGTTGATCGCCACGAACGGATTGTCGCGGCGGGGGCTCTGCCGGTGGATCGCCTCCGCGCAGACTTCCTTGCCGGTGCCGGACTCGCCGGTGATGAAGACGGTGGCCCGGCTGGACGCGGCGCTGTCGATGATCCGGTAGACGCCCTGCATCGCGAGCGAACTGCCGATGAAGCCGTGGAAGCGGCTGCGCGCCAGTTCCTCGGCATAGGTGTCGACGATCTGGGCCAGCCGCAGCCGCTCGACCGCGTTGCGTACCGTCACCATCAGCCGGTCGGCGGTGAACGGCTTGACGACGAAATCGTAGGCGCCGTACCGCATCGCCTCGACCGCCACGTTGACGGAGGCATGGGCGGTGATGATGACGACCGCGGTCGGGATCTGCTGACCCGAAACGTATTTCAGGATCTCCATGCCGTTGATGTCGGGCAGCTGGAGGTCCAGCAGCACGACCTCGGGCGGAGCCTCCCGCAGAGCGTCGAGCGCCGCAGCGCCGGTCTCGACGGCGGTAACCGTGAAAGCCGCTTTCTTGAGGTACTCGGTATAGACACGCGCCAGCGACGGCGTATCTTCAACCAGCAAAACCTTTGCGTTAGCGATAATTTTCGGTCCCGAAGACTAAGATTGATGCAATCGGAGAATACCTGATTCCGCTGATCGGGAGCAATCTTCCAACGCCGAGGCACTCTTGACGGATAGTTCGTTTAGACATCGAATTGCTCATAAGATACCTATTTGCGAGAGAGTCTCAAAAGAGACAAAAAGCGGCAAATGCAACAAATTCAGGGGGAAAGATGCGTCTGACGAACAAGATCGCCATCGTCACCGGGGCCGGTTCGGGCTTCGGAGAAGGCATCGCCCGGACCTTCGCGCGCGAGGGCGCCCAGGTCCTGATCAACGATCTGGACGAGGAAAAGGGCCGCAGGGTGGCCGACTCGATAAATAGTTCGGGCGGCGGAACCGGTCAGGGCCAGGCGATGTTCTTCGGCGCCGACGTGACCGACGACCCTGCGGTTGCGGCGATGGTCGCAGCCGCCGAGGACCGCTTCGGCGGGCTGGACATCATGGTCAACAACGCCGGCTACACCCATCGCAACAAGCCGATGCTGGAAGTCACCGACGGCGAGTTCGACCGCATCTTCGCGGTCAACGTGAAGGCGCTGTTTTTGGCCGCGCGCCATGCCGTGCCGGCCCTGCAGCGGCGGGGCGGCGGCGTCATCCTGACGACGGCGTCCACGGCGGGGCTGCGGCCACGGCCGGGGCTGACGTGGTACAACAGCTCCAAGGGAGCCGCGATAACGGCCACCAAGAGCATGGCGGTGGAATTGGCTCCCCTGAAGATCCGCGTCAACGCTCTGTGCCCGGTGATCGGCGAAACCGGCATGACCGGCGACTTCATGGGCGAGGATACGCCGGAAAAGCGGCGCCAGTTCATCTCCGGCATTCCGCTCGGCCGCATGAGCCGCCCCGACGACATAGCCAATGCCGCGCTGTGGCTTGCTTCGGACGAGGCCGAGTTCATCACCGGCGTAGCGCTGGAGGTGGATGGAGGACGCTGCGTCTAGGCCAAGGCCCACGGCGGGCCGGCTTGCGCCGGCCCGCATGAAAGCCGCGCGTGAGCCCTGCAGGGGCCTTGCCCGAAAAAACTACAGCCAGCCCCGGCGGCGGAAGTAGAGCAGCGGCAGGATCGCCGACACCACCATCAGGCCCAGCGCCAGCGGATAGCCCCACGCCTTGTCCAGCTCCGGCATGAAGTGGAAGTTCATGCCGTAGATGCTGGCGATCAGGGTCGGCGGCAGGAAGACCACGGCGACGACCGAAAAGATCTTGATGATCGCGTTCTGCTCGATGTTGATGACGCCCAGCGTCGCGTCGAGCAGGAAGTTGGTCTGCTGGCTCAGATAGCCGGCATGCTCGCCCAGCGACCGCAGGTCGCGGTTCAAGCTCTTCAGCAGCGCCTTCTGTTCCTTGTTGAGACGGCCGGTGCTGATGGTCGCCAGATATGTGGCCAGCCGGTCCAGGCCGGCCAGACTGTCGCGGACCTTGTTGGTCAGGTCGCCGACCCT
>NZ_JCACHA010000194.1:0-3405 GCF_059503625.1 Skermanella sp. | reverse complement strand
GCCGGCTTTACCCCCGCCGAAGCTTACTTCGCCGCGAGCTGCGACCGGGCTTTGTCGATCTCCGCAAAGATCTCCTTCACCAGATCGGCGCCGACTTCCTGGGTGTACTTGTCGGTGACCGGCTGGAGATGCTCGCGCATCCGTGCGCGCTCTTCCTTGCTCATGTCGGTCACCACCATGCCCTTGGCCTGGACGGCCTTCAGCATCTCGACCTCGCGCTGGCGGTTCAGCTCGCGCTGATACGGAGTCGCTTCCTTGGCCGCGTCGGTCAGGATCTGCCGCTCGTCGGCGGACAGCTTGTCCCAGGTCTTCTTGCTGAACAGGACCACCAGCGGGTCGTAGACGTGGTGCGTCGTGGTCAGGTATTTCTGCACTTCGTCGAACTTGGCCGTTTCGATGGTCGGCAGTGCCGTTTCCTGTCCGTCAACGGCCTTCTGCTCGAGAGCGGTGTAAAGCTCGGTGAAGGGCATCGGCACGGCGTTGGCGCCGACGCCGTTGAAGATGTCGACGAAGATCGGGATCTGGATCACGCGGATCTTGAGACCCTGCATGTCCTCCCACTTGGTGATCGGGTGCTTGCTGTTGGTGGTTTCACGGTAGCCGTGTTCCCAATAGCCAAGCCCGACCAAGCCTTTCTCCGGCAGCTTCTCCAGCAGCTTGGTTCCGACCGGACCATCGACCACGGCATCGGCGACGCGCACGTCGTCGAACATCAGCGGCAGGTAGAAGACGCCGTATTCCTTGATCATGGTGGACAGCAGGCCGGTGCTGACGACCGTCATGTCGATCGTGCCGCCCTGGAGCGAGGAAATCACCTGGGCATCGCCGCCCAAGGTGCCGCCGGGGAAGATCTTGCTCTTCATCTTGCCGCCGCTCTTCTCGGCGACGATGTCGGCGAACTTCTGGGCGCCCATGCTGAAGGGATGTTCCTTGACCTGCACCACCGCGATCTTGAACGAGTGGCTGCCGATCTCGGCGGCCAGAGCCACACCGGCGGTCATCATCAGGCCAGCGGCCATCAGCGGGCCCAGAGCCCGTTTGAACATCGTTTTCATGCGTTTCCCTCTCCCCTTATTTCGACCGCAGGGATTTCCCTTCCGGAACTTCTCACGGCGATCTGATATCTGTGATCACACTTGCATCGGACCTGACGGAGTGTCAAGCTGGATTCTCAAGACCAGCCACCGGAGATAACCCCATGCCCCCCGTCAACGGCGCTCCCGCCTCGGGACTTGCCAGCCTTGAGCGCATCGACCGGGAAACGGTTTCCGGGCGGGTCTACCGCGACCTCCGCGAGCTTCTGATCGGCGGGGAAATCTCACCCGGCGAAAAGCTGGCGCTCCGCTCGGTCGCCGCCGCACTGGGCACCAGCCTGATGCCGGTGCGCGATGCCGTGGCGCGGCTGGCGGCTGAGCAGGCGGTTGAGGTCATGCCCAACCGCACCGTCCGGGTGCCGGTGATGACGCGCGGCCGGTTCGAGGAATTGCGGACGATCCGCCTGATGCTGGAAGGCCATTGCACCGAAATGGCGGCGGCCCAAGCGACGCCCCAGGATCTGACGCGGCTCCGGGAGCTGCACGCCGACTTCACGGCGGAACACGACATGGACGGCCCCGATGCCGGCCGCCTGATCCGCCTGAACAAGGAATTCCACTTCGCGGTCTACAAGGCGTCCCGGATGCCGGTCGCCCTCCAGATGATCGAGGGGCTATGGTTGCAGATCGGTCCGGTGCTCAACTTCGACCTGCGGACGAAGTCGGAACGCCTGTCCCGCCGCGTCGCGGTCGGCCACCACACCGAGCTGCTGGCGGCGCTGGAACGCCGCGACGGTCCTGCTGCCCGCAAGGCGCTGTCCGAAGACATCGTCAGCGCCGGCGACTTCATCCTGGGCCGGAACGTCCTGCCGGATGCTTGAAACCGCTTGAAGTCGGAGAAATCAGCAGCAGGCGGCTTCGGCGGCGGACAGCGTGGCGGCGATGACCTGACGGTAGCGGCGCAGATATCCGTTCCGGTCGACTACCGTGGTAATGATCTGGACCTTTTCGTCACCCACGGGTTCAGCATCGTAGAACTTCGAATGAAGGAACCGGATCACTTCAGCTTGGTTGGAGGTCAGCACATCACACTCCGTCGTCTGGAATCCTGTGGCCTGTCGAAGTGATTGTGACCTCGAACCTTTAACAGATGGTTTCCACAGACCACCCTCTACTTAATCGCGCCCCATCCTCCTTGTTTGCAAAACAGGCTTATCTTTGCGCGGTTCCTGAATGAAAACACCGGCAATCGATATCGGCGTCATCGCTCTCCGCTCGCCAGCGCCGTGACGACGGCGGAACTTGCCGCGGCCAGATCGGCGGGCGCCACCTTGATCTGAAGCCCGCGCTGCCCGCCGTTGACGACCAGGAACGGCAGCGCCGTCGCCGAAGCGTCGAGGAAGCAGCGCAGCCGCTTCTTCTGCCCCAGCGGGCTGATGCCGCCGACATGATACCCGCTGATCCGTTCGGCATCCGCCGGCCGCATCATCACGGCGGACTTCTTCCCCGCCGCCGCCGCAAGGGCCTTCAGGCTGAGTTCCTGATCGGACGGGATGATCGCGATGCACGGTTCGTCCCCGGCCACGACCATCAGCGTCTTGAACACCATCGAAGGCGCCAGCCCAAGCGCCTCCGCCGCCTGAAGCCCGATGGAAGGAGCCTCGGGGTCATACTCGTAAGTGAGAAGTTCGAACCGCTTCCCCGCCTTATCCAAAGCCACAGTCGCCGGCGTCCGTTTGGACACGTTACACTCTCCGTACAGGTCTCCGCGCCGGTATTTCTATCCGGAGTTCCGCCGGTTTACGAGCAGGTTCGGGATCGAGACGGGCAAGGTTCGTCTATTCGGACTCATGTCTTCAATGACTTTGAGGAAGATTTCATTTGTAACAATCTCGAAGGATATACATACTATTTGCAATTGATTTGATCTGTGTTTTTCACGGATAACTTCAAGGGTAGAAGAAAACTGGCGGCGAGCGCAGGGGCTTCCGTCCACCAATGGGTAGCGATATGACTTCGGTAGCCTTGCAGGATGCGCAACAAGCGATCGTCGACGTAATGCCGTCACTGCGGAAGTTCGCCCGCTCCCTGACCGGCTCGGCGGATGCCGCCGACGAACTCGTTCAAGCCGCCTATGAACGCGCACTGAGGTCCCCGGAAACCCTCACCACGGTCGAGCAGCCGATCGGCTGGATGTTCCGCATCATCCGGAACATCTGGATCGATGAGGCCCGCTGTGCCCGCAACCGCCTGTCCGCTCCCCTGGAAGAAGGCGAGCATATCGCCACCGACGACACCGAACGCACCCTGACCGCCCGCTCCACCCTCGCAAGGGTGCGCGCCGTGGTAGCGGACCTGCCGGAAGAGCAGC
>NZ_JCACHA010000193.1:0-3405 GCF_059503625.1 Skermanella sp. | reverse complement strand
ATGAACATATGACGGGCAGTCCAGTCTGCGAAATCAGCAATAGGAAGAGTGAGCCGAGCCTTCGCCTAAAGTATTCGGTTCCAGGCCATGGCCAATCTCTCTTTCGAGTTAGCCATTGTCATCGACCCTCATTCGTTCAGCGCTGGCTGCATGCGGCGAGCACTCGGCATCGTCAATTCTTTCAAGAATATTCATGTGTGATTGTTCTGACCATCAAATATCACAGAGAATAACTCGATAGATCACTGCTTTCTGCCAAGAAACAACGTTTCGTTGATCCAAGTCTAAACTCCGGTTTTGTGAAATATGTAAAAGTAGCTTAAATTTAAACGTTCCAAGACGCGTCGCATCATTGGTGATGATTGTAAAATTCCTTCGGCTTAAAACAGGTTGTCATTTGACCGCGGCGGTGATCGGCGCGACAGTATATCCGCCTGGAAAAAAGATCAGAGCTCATGATCAGCATCGTCATGCCGTCCTACAATTCGGCCGCATTCATTCATGAAGCGGTCGGCAGCCTCATTTCGCAGACCTATCCGCATTTCGAGCTGCTGGTATGCGACGACGGATCGTCGGATGCCACACAGACAATCGTGAAAGACCTGGCGCGCCGGGACGGCAGGATCCGTCTCATCGTGAACCAGCACGGCGGTGTCAGCAGGAACTGCAACGTCGGCCTCAGGGCAGCGAAATTCCCCTGGATCGCACGGCTCGATGCCGACGACGTGGCGGCTCCCGACCGGCTGGAAACTCAGATCAAGGCGGCCGAACGCCATCCGGAAGTAATCTGCTGGGGCGGGCGGGCGCACCTGATCAACCGGCAGGGCCGCATGCTGCGCGGCGCCCAGCTGGGACCGGTGAACGAAGCCGAATACCGGGAACTGCGCCGCTCCGGAAAAGTGATCTACATCCTCGGCCCCACCGTGATGTACCGGCGCGACGATGCGCTGGCCGTCGGGGGATACGATCCCCGGTTCGACGGAGCCGAGGACATCGAGCTGCTGAGCCGGCTCGCCTGCCGGGGCTCGCTCCGGACACTGCCCGACGTCCTCACGCTGTACCGTATCCATGGCCAGAGCGTCACCGCGCATCGGTCCGCCCAGCAGCGCCACCTGTTCTCCTTCATCGAGGCGCGCAACCACGCCTGGCAGTCCGGCGGGGATCTGGAACTGGAGCAATATCTTGCGGAACTTGCGGCGCGCCCGGCTTTCGAACGGCTGCGCGACAGCATCGCAGGCCGGGGAAGCCAGTATTACCGCAACACCAGCATCCACTTCGCCGAGCGGCGCCTGATCAGCGCACTGGGCACCGGCGCCCTCGCGGCACTGCTCCAGCCGCTGGCCACGTCCCAGCGCTTCGGCCGCAGGGTACTGCGCGCCGTGGGACGGTGCGTGTCCAGCCTCCGGAAGTCGGCCGCCGATCCCATCGGACTGGCAGCCGGGAGCGAAGGCGACCAGCACCCTGGCTGACCGAACCGCCGCCCGCCGGGCAGAAACGCAAACGGCCCGCTCCGGAACGGGAGCGGGCCGTCGGCTTTCAGGGCCGGCGCGTCGGAAACCGCGTCAGAAGGCCTGAACCATCAGCATGTAGGCCAGACAGAGCGCGCCGATCCCTGCCGAATAAAGCGAGAGGTTTCGTGCGATCTCCTGAAGGTCGGACATGTTTTCCTCCGTATCTCGCGATTTGTCAGCTCAGCAGAGCCCGTGCGGGCGGCTCACCGGTGCGGCGCAGAAGAATGTCGCGGGCTGCCCGTTCGGCGTGGGCCGGACTGCGGAAAGTCTTGCGGTCGAGAGTGCCGAAGGCCCAGTCGGCGGCATAGAAGATGAAGTGGTTTGCGTTGGCGACTACGATGCCAGCGGAATTCCCCTGGACTTCAATGGCATAGGCATGTGCTGAAGACATGGTACGTACTTTCGCTTCAACGGATACCGCAAGCAGGTGAGTATCCGGATCGTGATTTCAGGCGGGGGCGGTCGTCGCGATCAGCGACAACACATCCGCATGAAGCCCGAATCCTTGAAGCGGGAGAGATAATCGGCGTCTTTGGCCAGAATAATCGATGCCATCATCAGGTTCCTTGAAGTTCGACCGCAATGTTCATCGCGGTGCTTTAGCGTTTGTTGACGTGGCGCAAGCTGAACCAATCAAATGCCCGCGGGTCCGTCGGAACCAAGGCGATCATCCCGCGCAATCTCTACCAAGTCAATAGATAATGTGAATACCATCGTTGAATAGATATATTATACACTATTTATTAGTTTAAACCGGGCTAGCGGACGTATGGGTCTATCTACGCTTTTGCATATCTATCCGCAGGACGGAAGACGGAACTATGTTCTTCGTAAATCGAGAGTACGCCGAACGGCATGCCCGCCTCGGTGCCTAAAACAGCCGGGAATGCACTTCTCGAGCGAACCTCCCAGGATGAAACGCCATGACCAAGCTGCCTGTCACCGACAACGCATCACTCGAACCGACACGCCGCGCCTGCCTCAAGGGCGTCGCCGGGTTCGCTCTCGCGGCATTGGGCGGCCTGAATCAGGCGGCCCAGGCCGCTGCCATCCCCGAACAGTCCATGCCGGAGAAGGAAGCGACGGTTCCGGCACCGGGCGTCGAGCCGGGAGCGCTGCTTGCCTATGTCGGCTCCCGCACGACCAAGGAGCGCAATGCCCGGGGCGAAGGGATCAACGTTTACCGGGTGGACCCGGCCACGGGCGGATGGACCCACGTCCAGCTGCTGAAGGACCTTGTCAATCCGTCGTACCTCGCGTTCGATACCAAGCAGCGCTACCTGTACTCGGTTCACGGCGACGGCAACGAAGTCAGCGCCTTCAGCACCGACGAATACTCCGGCGAGATCACCTTCCTGAACCGGCAATCCTGCGGCGGGAAGAACCCGGTCCACCTGACCGTGGACCCGACCAACAGCTACCTGATGGTCGCCAATTACGCCACCGGGTCGCTGGCGACGCTGCCGATCGACAGCGACGGCAGGCTGGGTGAAATCAGCGGCCTCGTGCAACTGCCCGGGACGCCCGGCCCTCACAAGGTCGAACAGGCGTCGTCCCATCCCCATAACATTCCCTACGATCCGGAACAGAGCCATCTGGTGGTGCCGGACAAGGGACTGGACCGGGTATTCGTCTTCAAGCTCGATCCCGATCAGGGCACGCTGGTTCCCAACGACCCGCCGTCGATCGCGACCAGATCCGGATCGGGACCGCGTCACGTGGTCTTCCATCCGACCGCCGGGTTCGCCTATGTCATCAACGAACTGGACTCGACCGTCACGGCCTACGACTACGACCGTGTCACCGGCTCGCTCGAGCCCAAGCAGATCATGACGACCCTGCCGGCCTCCTTCACCGGCGAGAACCGCGCGGCAGGCATCGGGATCACCCCGGC
>NZ_JCACHA010000192.1:0-3408 GCF_059503625.1 Skermanella sp. | reverse complement strand
CCGCTTCGCTCTCGCCGCCCATGTTGCGCAGGCCGAGAAGAACCTTCTGGCCGTCTCGCCGGATGCCAAGCGCCACCAGCACCGAGATGCCGGTGGAGCGCTTGTCCAGCCGGACCTTGACCACGGTGCCGTCCAGTATGACGCGCACGATGTCATCGTGCAACAGATCCCGTTTGGGTCCCTGCGCCCAAACGTCTGCCACGCCTCCCAATCGCCCTGGACCTTGCGCCATGCCCGGCTGACGGTATCTTTGCCAACCGCTCCTCCGAACAGCGCTCCGAGGGCACGGCGGACCCGGCGGGTGTTGGTTCTGGCCAGATAAGTCCCGGCGATCAGGGCCTCGGCCCGTTTGGTCAGCCGCTTGTAGGCGGGCAGCGTTTGGTTGCGCCACTCCCGTGTCGTGCCGTCGGCCTCGGCCAGCCGCGCGCGCGGCACCGAAACGGTGGGCGGATCGAAGGTGCCAAGGATCTGGCGGTCTCGATGACCATGCCAATGCCCCGTGGCGGTCCGGCTCGTTCATAGCGATCGCGGTTCAGCACCGCCTCCAGTTCGCTCTCCAGCATCGCTTCGATGAACGAGCGGATGTGCTGGCGCACCCCTGCTTCCAGCGAATCGAACCAGTCCTCGCTGAGCAATGGAACCGGAGCCTCGTTGGCTGTAATCTTCTCCATGGCGTGATCTCCTGCGGCGGTGGTCAGACCACCGGTGTGGGTTCTTCACCTCCAGGAGATTACGCCACCCGCCACCTTTCCACTAACCTTCGGACACAAGCGAAGCCGAGGCTTTCAGCGCTCCCAGACGAGTGAACCATTGGAACGTCGCCTCCTTCCGACCACCGCATCCCTAGTCGATCCTTTTCCCGATCGTGAGCCTTCCAGATCCAGACGCGGTTTGTCCTGCGCTGCAGATAGTGCCACATCTCGTCGACTTCGATGATCGGCACGGGTTCTGGTTCCGGTTTCCGACAGTGATGATCAACATAGCTGCAACCCCAGTGCATTGCCGGCTGCGCACAGCTCCCGAGCAGATGGCCGACAGTGTTGAACGCCGGGCCGATGCCGTACAGCTGACCGCCGCCTGCTTCACCTCATCGGGTGTGCCATAGCCATCACGATGCTTGAACGGGTACCAGCACCATCGACATAACCATCGTTGCCTGTCCCGGGGCATGCCCGGATTTCACCACCTGCACGCTGCCGCAGCGTGGGCAAAAGGACGATCCTGCACTCCACGTCCCTAAGCTTCCTACTTCCTGCTCCGATATATAAAATCCGCCGTTACGTCGTGAAATCCTCAGCCAGCCCGCTGGTCTGCGTTTAAGATTATGTTAACCATAACGTCACAGTCTTGCCGCAGCTTACCTGTGGAGACCTAAAATGGGTGCTTGGACTGACGGCTATGTTGCCGAGAACGAGTATGGGACCGGTTTCTACCAGATATGACATCGTCTTTTCCTTCCCACTGCGTACTCCTCACGGAACGACTCCCATTACTCTCGGTCTTCCTCCTGCTTGCTGCTCAGAGGCAAACTGAAATCAGTGGATCTCGCATGACAGGCGATCCCCGTGCAAGGGCAGTCCCTCTTGAGCTACGGAAAGACCTTGAAGACGGCCGAGGGCACTCTGTTCGAACTGCGAACGCGCGCCGAAACGCCCTGGATTTCGCCGCTGCCGCTGCCGGAAACAGCCTGACATGATGACGCGATGGCTGACTTGATTTTGATTGCAGGATGGAGCGCGCTGGCGCTGGCCGTTGTGGTCGGCTGCCTGGTTCCGGCTGACCGGCTACCCCGTCATCTGCCCAACGATAAGCTGCTGCATCTGCTTTCGTACGCAGCTCTCGCCCTGCCGGTCACAACAGTGGCGTCCAGCTCCCACCATGCCATTGCCAACGCGGTGATCCTGCTGCTGGCCGGCCTGTTGATTGAGCTCGTCCAGCATTTCGTTCCCGGACGCTCCTTCTGCACGCGCGATCTGCTGGCAAATACCGCAGGCGTGCTGATCGGCACATTGACCGGTCTTATGCTTCCCTTCTGACTTCCTCCCCCCGCTGAAGCGAGGGGTTCCTTTCCGGTCATGCGACCCTGAGGAACTCCGGTACGCCGTCGCCGGCGAGCCGTTTCGGATTGGCGGAGCAGTTTTCTCAGCGGTGGAGTGTCCACCGCCTCGTCACGGTCCGCGGGACGGCCTCTGTCCCGTCCCAACATACGCTGGGTTTGTTCTGTTTCGGCATATTCCTGCTGCCGGCCTGATCCGAGTGGATCACCTCACCGTAGTCGCGGCAGCGAAGCGCCCAGCGCAGGTGCCGGAGGACGTTCTCGCCGCCGCCGCAGCAGCAGGTCAAGGAGGTGCCGCGCTCGCCTACCCGGACCTCGACCATGCCGACGGATCGAAACGCATATTCCAGTAGCTTCAAGGCCCGGTCGAAGGACCAGAAATTGTGGATTCGGCCGTTCCACGTCGAGCCGTAGTCGCAGTCGCGGAGGATGTCCTTCGGCCAGCCGAGGAAAACGGTGCCGACGCCGGGCCCGAACGTTCGGTCGGATCGATCCTGACGGTGTTGGCTGTGTTCATGACATGAACAATGAGGGAACATTGGGGCTGTTGCCAGGGGCCGAAGGAGTGCCGCTTACGCGGCATCGCGTTTCCTCCTCCGGCTGAACCGGGAGGCTTCCACGCGAGAAGAGGCTGAACAAGCCCCTGCATCCTGTGGGGAGACACATTTTGGACCCGGGCTTGGACATTAAATTATTTGAAGTTAAGGCATCCAAATTTCATGCTAATATTTTATAACACTTAATCATCCTTAAACAAAATATTATACGTGATAGGATCATAATACTGCATAATATTCCTAACGAAATCGCGGGGCTTTAAATCCATTACAGCTGCCCACAATTCGTATGACTCGGGAGGAATTCTTCTGCGCCCCGACTCGATCATGGAAACCATCGTATAATTTTCCAAGCTGGTCGCCTCGGCTACCTGCAGCTGCGTCAAGCCTTTGTTCAGGCGGCACTGCTTTAACCAAGCCCCACCCGCTTTGCGCAGATTTCTCACTTCCGCGCCACGACCATGCTGAGGATGGACATACATGTCTTGCCCGCTTTCCGCTGAACCCACAACCTCAGAAGTCAAAATAAGATAGTTTAATCGATAGAGGTGTCATCTGTAAAGACTGGTGAACACTCCGCCGCTTGACGGCGGACGGCTTCTGGAGCAAGCTATGTGACCACCCGCTGGCTTAACCCTCCAAGGCCCGCTCCTGGCCCCTTTGGGGTTGAACCGGCTTCAGCTGACAATCAATATGATGTTTTGATCGTGCTGTGGAGACTGCAGATGAAATCCAAGCTGCAGAGCCGGCAGAGTGGGGAGATTAGCCCCCACCTGCCCCCGGTGACGCTAATCG
>NZ_JCACHA010000191.1:0-3421 GCF_059503625.1 Skermanella sp. | reverse complement strand
CTGAGATTCTCCGATCGCGAGTCCGATGATCTTGGCATCTTCAGTCACTAGGGAGGGAAAACCGCCGATGAAAGACTATCACAAGAACCCTGAGTTCCTGTCCCGTCTCACTCCGGAGCAGTACCGGGTGACACAACAAGGCGGGGCTGAGCAGCCCTTCGACAATGTGTACTGGGACAACGACGAACCCGCGCTCTATGTTGACGTGGTGTCGGGCGAACCTCTTTTCACCTCGTTCGACAAGTTCGACAGCAGCAGCGGCTGGCCCAGCTTCGTCAAGCCGATTGATACCGGCAATATCGTCGATTACCGCGATGCGAGCCACAGCATGGTCCGGACCGAAGTACGTTCGACCCACGGCGATAGCCATCTGGGACACGTGTTTCCGGATGGGCCTCACGAGGCAGGTGGATTGCGCTACTGCATCAACTCGGCCTCGCTACGTTTCATCCACCGCGATGAGGTGGCGAGCGAAGGCTACGGAGAGTTTCGTAAGCTCTTTGCAGAGAAAGGAGAAAGTCTATGACCGGTGTGACTGAGCGAGCCGTCCTGGCGGGGGGTTGTTTTTGGGGCATGCAGGATCTCCTGCGCCGTTTTCCCGGCGTCATCTCCACGCGAGTCGGGTACTCCGGCGGAGACGTGCCGAACGCAACCTACCGGAACCACGGCATGCACGCCGAGGCAATCGAGGTCATCTTCGAGCCGGAGAAGACAAGCTTCCGCGATCTGCTGGAGTTTTTCTTTCAGCTTCACGATCCCACCACGAAGAACCGGCAGGGGAATGACGGCGGCGTGAGCTACCGTTCAGCGATCTTCTACACCTCGGACGAGCAGCGTCAGGTTGCTGAGGACACCATCGCCGATGTTGATGCCTCGGGCCTGTGGCCGGGCAAGGTCGTCACGGAACTCGCACCGGTGGGAGACTTCTGGGAAGCGGAGCCGGAGCATCAGGACTATCTCCAGCGCTATCCCAGCGGGTACACTTGCCACTTTGTTCGCCCCGACTGGAAGCTGCCGCGCCGCAGCAACGCCGCGTAGGACTGCAGGCATGGGGCGTTAATCTCCAGCCAGCAGCCTCTAAATTAGCTGGGGCTTGGCCCCGGTAACCTCACTCATGCGGATAAGGTGCATGCTATGGGCAAGCTTGAGGGAAAAACCGCTGTCGTCACCGGCGGCAATAGTGGCATCGGCCTGGCGACGGCGAAACGCTTCGTCGCCGAGGGTGCGTACGTGTTCATCACCGGGCGGCGCCAGCCAGAGCTGGACGCCGCCGTGCAAGAGATCGGCAGCCGCGTCACGGCCGTTCGCAGCGATGTCTCCAACCTCGAGGATCTCGATCGTCTCTTCGGGATTATCAAGGAGCAGGTAGGAAGCATCGACGTACTGTTCGCAAATGCGGGTGGCGGCGAGTTCGCACCGCTCGGCCAGATCACTGAAGCGTTGTTCGACAAGACTTTTGCCATCAACGTCAAAGGCACTCTGTTCACGGTACAGAAGGCGCTGCCGCTGATGCAGGCGGGTGGCTCGATCATCCTAACCGGCTCCACCGCTGGTAGCACCGGTACTCCGGCCTTCAGCGTCTATGGGTCGAGCAAGGCGGCCATTCGCAGCTTCGCCCGCAACTGGATCTTGGACCTGAAGGGCACGGGCATTCGGGTAAACGTGCTGGCGCCCGGCGCCACTTCGACGCCGGGATGGCATGCTCTTGCCCCATCTGAGAAGGGCAACGCGGAGATGATCACATTTGTCGAGGCTACGACGCCGCTCGGGCGCCTTGGCAACCCCGACGAGACAGCCGCAGCAGCCCTCTTCCTAGCTTCTGATGACAGCAGCTTCGTCAACGGCATCGAGTTGTTCGTGGATGGCGGCTCGGCGCAGATCTGAAGCGACAGAAGGAACCTATCTGACACTCAATCCACGGATAGCAATCTTCGCGGATTGATCCTCGTCATTCAGACCGATCTTCCAGCCGTCGCGCGGACGTATGTGCGGATGAGAGTGTTCCTGCAATCCAAGTTCAGCAAAAGCCGTATTGCCCAACTCAGATCTGCAACAAGAACCGAGACATTCCCGTTCTTCCGGACCCACAATGAGCAAGCAGTTTGGGTCTTATCTTCCACACCGCCGCCAACGTCAGGACGGCGATCAGTGAGTTCGTCGCCCGTTGAAACGCGTTCTGGCGGCTGGAGCGCTTGGGTTATCGCAGTCTGCTCAAGTGCCGGGGCAATTACGCTGAATGGGAGAAAGGTGCCGCATAACTGATCCTGCTCTTCCACCGGTGTTGACCGATCCTCCGTCTTGACCTGGGATCCGCCACGTCAGCGTTCGCAGGGAAGATCAAGCAAGGCCGAAGAGCATAGCCCCATGCTCGCCAGCGGCTTGTGTTTGATCGCGCCGAGCACGGTGGCATCCCCGGCTCTGAGAACGCCACCCCAGGATGCAGCCCTTATCCCCTCACAAGTTTCCGATCTAATGGTGGCGGTATAGAAGCTTTCGTCAAAAGCGAGTGAAGTTGGGCCACCACCTGCGCCCCCTGGCCCACCGCCGCAGCCACGCGTTTCACGGAGCCGGAGCGGACGTCCCCGATGGCAAAAACGCCGTTGAGGCTCGTCTCCAGAAGCCGCCGACCCGGAGCCACTTCGGTCCCGGTCAGAACGAAGCCTTTCGCGTCCAGCGCAACTGCGGCCGGATCCAGCCACTGTGTGTTGGGCGAGGCGCCGATGAAAAGGAACAGGTGGCGCATCGGCTGGCGAACCTCCTCGCCCGAGGACAGGCGCCATCGCACCGCCTCCAGCCGCCCGGGCTGCCCCTCAAGGCCGGTAACCTGGGCTTGCGTGATGATCTCCACATTGGCAAGACCTTGGATCCGCTCCACCAGATAGCCCGACATGCTTGACCGAAGATCCCGCCCCGGATGAGCAGCCGCACCTTCGCCGCCTGACTGGCTAGGTAGACCGCCGCCTGCCCCGCGGAGTTGCCGGCGCCCACCAGGGCAACCTCCTGCCCGGCACAGAGCTTCCCCTCAAGAGGCGACGCCCAGTAGTGAACGCACGAGCCTTCGAACCGCTCCAGGCCCGGGACCTCGAGCCGCCGGTACCGGGCTCCGGTGGCAATCACCACCGAGCGGGCGCGGATCCGCTCATTGTTGAGCAGGCTCACCACGTAAGGACCGGATTCGGGCGCTCTCTCGCTCTCAAGGCCGACGGCCTCGTCCGGCATCGCCATCTCGGCCCCGAACTTCTGGGCCTGGGTGTAGGCACGGGCCATCAGGGCCATGCCGGAGATGCCAGTTGGGAAGCCGAGATAGTTCTCGATCCGCGCCGAGGCCCCGGCTTGGCCGCCAAAGCTCCGGCAGTCGAGCACCAGGACCGAGAGCCCTTCCGAGGCCGCATAGACCGCAGTGGCGAGACCAGCTGGCCCG
>NZ_JCACHA010000190.1:0-3435 GCF_059503625.1 Skermanella sp. | reverse complement strand
ATCACGATTGGCTCTTCAGCCCGGTGTCCACCACCCCAAAACCCGAATAGAGCCAGGCGGGATTGCCAGGGAGAACCTGCCGAAATGGGTGCCAGCGATCGCTAAGCTGATTTGCGATGAGGAGGGGATGTGAGGCCTCTGTGCTTTCGTCGGTCAGCACATCGCAATTATGCTGAACACGATCATGCTTGTGCATGCTGCGGCGATCACCAGCAACAACCCCAGGCGCTCATTCCGATCCACTCGGTCTCGCTCCAGAAGATGCCCCCGCCACCGTGGCCCAAGGCGGGGGCTAGTCCGTAGCGATTTCATTGAGTCGGCGCCGCCGCATCCAACTGCATTTTATGTAATATATGTTTCATTAGCGGCTAAAGCTGGATTTTTGGCTTATGCCTGCTGCCAAACATGAAAAAGCCCCGCATCATCTCTGAGCGGGGCCAAGGTCGTATATGCTGATCCCCTCATGGAGGAGATGCTGGTAATTTACTTCGAAATTCCTCAGAAATCGTTAAGATCGCTGAACCCCGCTGCTATGGCCTAATGCGCGGTGTTGCTTCTGGTTAAGGTACTGGTTAGGCAGCCCGGACGGTAGCGATAAAGCTCGTGACCTCGCCGCGCAGCTTCTCAGCCTCACGTGCCAGTCCCTCGGAAGCGCCGAGCACCTGGGATGCTGCGGCTCCGGTCTCTCCGGCGGCCTGAGTCACACCGGTGATGTTGACGGACACTTCGTCAGTGCCTCGCGCCGCCTGCCCGACATTGGAGGAGATGTCGCGGGTAGCGGCACTCTGCTCCTCGATGGCAGTGGCGATGGTGGTGGTGATCTCGTTCATCTGGCCAATCGTTCTGCCGATGCTGGCGATCGCTGCCTGGGCACCGCCCGTAGCACCCTGGATATCCTTGACCTTGACCTGAATCTCCTCGGTTGCCCGGGCGGTCTGGGTCGCCAGTGTCTTAACCTCGCTGGCCACCACGGCGAAGCCCTTGCCGGCTTCGCCCGCACGCGCCGCCTCGATCGTAGCGTTGAGCGCCAGCAGGTTAGTCTGGCCAGCGATGCTGTTGATCAGCTCCACCACCTGGCCGATCTGCTCGGCTGCCTGAACGAGCATCTTCATCGTCTCGTTAGTTCGCTCGGCTTCACTGACCGCCTGTCCGGCGATCCGGCTCGAGCTGTTGATCTGCCGACCGATCTCGGCGATTGAGGAGGACAGCTCCTCGGTTGCGGCTGCTACGGTCTGGACATTGGCCGAGGCCTGCTCCGACGCGGCGGCCACTGCCGTCGCCTGCTGGCTGGTGGTGTCGGCGGTGTGGGTCATCACCGAGGCGGTACTCTGCATCTCGGTCGCAGCCGACGCGACCGTCTCGACGATGCCCTTGACACTAGCCTCGAACCCGTCCGCGAGCTGGATCATTGCCGCCTTGCGATCGGCAGCCGCACGAACCTCAGCCTCCTTCCCTTCCCGCTCCATCTCACGATTGCGGATCATGTTGTCCTTGAAGACCTGAAGGGCCTTGTTCACCGTTCCAATCTCATCGCCTCGGTCAACGTCACTTACCTGAACCTGGAGGTCGCCGGAGGCGAGCGCGGTCACCGTGGCAATGGATCGCTGGAGCGGCTTGCCGACCACCTGCCGGGTCATGAACCAGAGCGATGCCATGAGCAGCACCAGCAGGCCGATGCCGCCCGCAATCGTGAAGTTCCGAAGCTCGGAAATCGGTGCCTCGACCTTGTCGAGGGGCAGGTTTACCAGCAGCGACCAGGGTGTGCCGGTGTCACCGATCTCAACCGGGATGTAGAGTTGCTTGACCTCGGTCTGAAGGCTTGCCGAGAACGAGAATTGCTCGGCGAAGCGCCCTTCGCGCACCGCCGGCTTGATCGCCTCCAGGCGCGGGTTAATCTTCTCGATCGGCTTGCCGAGGTGCTCGGGCTTAGGATAGCCGGCCCACAGGCCCTCGTTCGAGATCAGCAGGATCGAGCCGGTTTCGAACACCTTAACGTCCTTGAGCCGGTTCCAGATGCCCTCGGTCGAGAGATCGACGCCGGCCACGCCGATGAACCTGCCCTGCTCGATGATCGGCACGACCATCGACACCATCAGGACGTCGCGCCCGCCCACGGAGTAGGTATAGGGCTCAATAACCGCCTCGCGCCGCGTGAGCTTGGGCTTTTGGTAGTACTGCCCGCTCGGGCCGGGATCTTCGTAGCCGGTGAGTGGTTCAAGTGCCGTCTGCCCGGAGCCGCGGTTCCAGTAGGAGAGGAACCGGCCTGTTGCGTCGGATCCCAGCTTACCGGCGAATTCCGCGTCACGTCCATCGAGGGCATTCGGCTCCATCCCGACCCAGACCCCGATGTACTGGGCATTGTGTTCCAGCAAAGTCCTGAGCAGGACGTTCAGGTGATCACGGTCGACCCGACCGGAGGCTCTAACGCTCAGCATCGTTGCGGCAATATAGCGCGAAAGCTCCACGGCGTCGTTGAGTTGCCGTTCAACACTCTCGGCGTACCGATATCCGAGTTGCTCAGCCTCGTCATAGGCTAGCGTCTCGACCGTGCCAGCACTCTTCTCCGTGATGGCCCAGACGCTGAGACTCAGCGAAAGGATCGTGACTAGGGCAATGCCTAGGAGGAGTTTGGCGACTAGAGACAGTTTCTTAATCATCGTCCATCCTGAAGGTTCTGAAGAACGATAACTCTTGTATTTCAACATCTTTAAAAAATTTCTAGTGGCGGACTGATTGAGAAACTAGTTGCTCAGGTTTGATCACAGAACCAGGATGAAGAGACTGTCAAAGGAATGGGGGAGTCGTGCTGGGCAAGCTATGACCGGCCGTATGTTTCAGCGGCTGGGGAATGGGGATGAAGTTGGTTTTGCGCTTGGTCGAAACCAGGATCGACGGGTCAAGCCGCAGTGTCGACGTGCTGGAGATTGTGGGTCGAAGTGATCCTGGCGACATTGCGGCGCTGGGCATAACCCTGTTGCAAGGCAAGCAGCTTCTGGGTCTCATCCAGCAGGAAGTCGTCGAGGCCCAGTGCCGGGAGCTTGCCATCCGGCGGCCGAGTTGCCGGTGGTGTGCGGCAGTGTGCCAGCTCAAGGACTACCGCCCGCGCTAGATCGCCAGTAACCGGCCGCTCAAGGCCCAGGGGCAGGCTTTTTGTACAGAGGGATTAGGTTGCGCAGGTTCTCGATGCCGAAGGCAGTGAACGCCAAGACTTCCTCGTCTCCGATGCCGTAGATCCAGAGGACGCCGTCCTCGGGCTCCATGTCGAGACTGACCTCGTGCAGCAGATCCTCGTCCTCGCCGAGCATGTCGGCGACGCGAGCGATGGTGAAGACGGCGCTGATCGCGGCCACTTCAGGCGGCTTGTTTCCGGAGCGCCTCGGTGGCGGCCCAGTTCCAGGGCAGGAGTTCGTGCAGGCGGCTGACCAGATGGTCGCC
>NZ_JCACHA010000189.1:0-3443 GCF_059503625.1 Skermanella sp. | reverse complement strand
CATCGCGTCCGACGCTCCGTTCAACCTCGAAGCACTGCTGTTTCTCACCCGTGACATCCTGCCCCTGATTCGCCGCCGCCGCCCGGAGTTCCGCCTGCTGGTGACCGGCGGGGTCACGGTTCCGTTCGCCAGGCTGGGCTTCGAGCCCGAGGGCGTGGTTCTCGAACGCTCCGTGGCGGATGTCGCATCCTTCTACGATCGGATCGGCGTCGCCGTCGTTCCCCTGATCTCGGGCACCGGCGTCAGCTTGAAGACCTTGGAGGCGCTGCGGTTCGGCCGCCCCGTCATTGCGACGGCGGCCGGAGCCCGCGGTCTCGATCTGGAGGCTCTGCCCGGCCTGCACCTGGCCGAGGATGCCCGGGATTTCGCCGGACGCGTGGTCGACCTGCTCGACCGCAAAGCGGACGGCGCGCCGGTCCCGGTCGGCCGGCCGGATCCGGTGGCGGATTACTACCGTCTGTTCCGCCGTGCCTGCGCGGAAGCGCAAGCGCGCACCGCCGGCCGCGCCCCCGGATCACTCACGGAAGCGGCGCCGGAGCGAAGCCCCCGGAGTGCCGCATGACGGCCCCATCCGGCGTGTTCCGCGGGACTGTGCTGTACATCGTCAGCCGGCTGGTTCCGGCCATCCTGACGTTCCTGGCGATCGGGCTCTACACACGCTTCCTCAGCACCGAGGAGTACGGCCTCTATGCCCTGATCCTCTCTATCGTGTCGCTCGTGTCGTCCGCGGCGATCGGTTGGATCTACATGTCGGTGGTTCGGCTCCTGGCTGCTTCCTCCGATCCGGCCCGGTTCCAGGCGTCCGTGCTGCTCAGCTTCCTGGCCGTGGTGGCGCTGGTCGTGACCACCGGCGTGCCTTATCTGCTGCTGGTATCCCAGACTCCCGGTGAACGGCTGTTGATCCTGCTGGCGGGTTTCCTGCTGATCGTGCAGGGCTGGATGGAAATCAACTTCCATTTCCTGATCGCGCGGGGGCAGGCGTGGCTCTACACCCAGCTGTCGATTCTTCGGGCCGTGCTGGGCACTGCCGTGGGCGTCGGGCTCGCGGCGCTCGGGTGGGGCGCCGGCGGAATTCTGCTCGGCACCGCCGTCGGCATGCTGGCGCCGACCCTGTGGCTGAGCTGGTTTCACTGGCGCGGGATCGACCCGCGGCGGGCGGATCGCCGCGACATCCGGGCCTTCCACCGGTTCGGCCTGCCGCTCACCCTGGGCCTGACGCTCGACAACGTTACCCTGTACAGCGATCGCCTGGTGCTTGGCTGGCTCGCCGACACGCAGGCGGTCGGCCTCTACGCCGTGGGCTACGACATTGCGGACAAAGCCCTCAAATCGATCATGCAGTCGGTGGGAGCCGCCGCCCTGCCGACCGCCGTGCGGCTTCTGGAGCAGGAGGGGGAAGAGGCAGCGCGGCGCCAGCTGGAGCGCAATGCGGTGATCCTGGTGTCCCTGGGACTGCCGGCGACCGTCGGGCTGTCGCTGGTCGCCCCGGAAATCGCGGCGCTGGTCGGGGCCGATTTCCGCGAGGCGGTCGCGGCCCTGATCCCGCCGATCGCCGCCGGAACCTTCCTGGCCTGCCTGCGGTCGAATTATTTGGATCATGCCTTCCATCTCAGCAAGCGCGCGCTTCCACTGACGCTTGTCACTGCGGCCACGGCCGTTCTCAACCTCGTCCTCAACCTGATCCTCGTGCCGCGGCTGGGCGTCATGGGCGCCGCCTATGCCACGCTCGGCTCCTTCCTGTTCGGCGCGCTGGCCGGCTACGCGGCGGGCCGCCGGCTGTTCCGCCTGCCGATGCCATGGACCGAGTTCCTGAAGATCGGGGCCGCCGCGTGCGTGATGGCGGCCACCATCTCCGCCCTGCCGGACGGGCAGGGCGCAGGGCTGACCCTCGTCCTCAAGGTCGCCGCCGGCGGCCTGTCCTATCTCGGCGCCGCCGTGGCGCTTGATATCGGCGGCGTGCGCGGATCGGGTCGGCTCGAGGATTTGCGGGAGCGCCTGCCCGGCGTGCCGGTGCTTCGGAAAGCCAAGTGACCGCGCCTGTCCGGCCATTCGCCTCACAAGCAATCCTTGAACCGTTTCACAATTTTCAGTTCGGCGGATATTCTTCATGAGAGACACACGGATCGACGCCCTGCGCGGCCTCGCCATTTTCACCATAGCCCTGAACCATTTTACTTGGCTGGCGGCCGATCTCGGCCTTAAGGGACCGTCCTTTCCGACCCTTACGCAGTTCGGGTTCTCATCCTCAGCGGAGATCTTCTTCCTGCTGTCGGGGTATCTCGTGGGGCAGGTCTATGCCGGGGTCTACAGAAAGCACGGCCTGGCGCGCATGGCCGGCAAATGCCTCGGGCGCGCCTACAAGATCTACGCCTACAATTGCGTACTGCTCGGCGCCTGCCTTGCGATTGCCGCCCTGGCGGCCCCAGCGGTGGCGCAGGTCACCTTCACCGAACCGTTTCTGCGCGATCCCTTTTCCTCCTTTCTGGCGTTCTCGGTCGCCCTCGCGACGCCTTACGGCCTTGACATCCTGTTCACCTATGTCCTTTTGCTCGCCGTGACGCCAGGTTTCATCGCCCTGGCGGGACGATCCCCCTTCGTCGCCTTCCTGATCACTTTCGGCCTTTACGGCCTTGTTCAGCTGGCACCCGGCCTCAACCTTCCGGGCGGCCTGCCGGAAGGCGACCGATTGTGGAACCTCAACCCCTTCGCCTGGCAGCTTCTGTTCTTCGGGGGCTCGCTGCTCGGCATGAACCGGTGGCTGGAGCGGGTGTGCGTCACGCGGATCGGGTCCAAGCTGATCGGCGCGCTTGCTTTCTTCGGGGTCCTGACCCTGCTTTACGCGCTGAACGGACGCTACGACGAGATGGCGTTTCTGCACCCGTTTGGGGACGCCGTCTTGCCGCTGCCTGGCACCGGCAAGACCAACCTCGGTCCGCTCAGGCTGACCCACGCGCTGACGGTGGTCCTGCTCGCCATGCTGATCATGACCGCTGCGCCAGGCCTGCTGCGCTCGCTGCCGGGTCGTGTGCTGAGATGGGTCGGCTACGATTCGCTGTCCACATTCTGCGTCAGTCTCGCGGTGTCATACGGGGCGACGGCGATCTGGGCGCGGCTGGGCGGCGGCGAGGTCCTTTATCTGGCGCTGTGCGGCCTGGTCATCGCCGTCATGGCCGCCGCTGGCTGGGCCATCGCGGCGCCAAAAGGTGCCGGGCAGGGTGGCGCTGGGCAGGGTGGCGACGGCGTCAAATGCCGCGTGGGGGCGTGATTGCCGGGACCGCACGGTCCCCAGGCCGCGGGTCACCCGGTGGAAAAGACAGAATTCTTATACGATCCTTAATCTCGAGGAACAATAAGCCTTCGACCATTCATACTCGGTTCGCAATTTTGGTTTGCAATGGTGTGCACCATTAACGGAGCACCCCATGCAGAGCATATTCGGTACC
>NZ_JCACHA010000188.1:0-3448 GCF_059503625.1 Skermanella sp. | reverse complement strand
TATCCCACCGGACGCCGGGCTGTCCAGGCCGTTTTCTCCTCAAGGTAGCTGTATCTGAGGTTCCACCCGTGTGCAATGTCCGAAAAGAACGCTGCACGTCTCGCTCGCCAGTGCGCTCGATGCGAAGCCGATTGGCGGGGAGCATGGGCCCACGATCCTCACGCTGATGCGCGACCACATCGCCGGGCGTATTCCGCTCATCGCTGCTGGCCATATCCGAACGCCCGAACAGGCCGAACAGGCCGAACAGGCAATCGCGGCTGGGTTATCACCCGTCGCCAATAGGCCAAGGGCTGGTGATGAATTCGGACTGGGCTGCATTTGCGCGAGATAACGCCTCCGGCGCCGTAGCGCTCGAACTCGCCGCTTCCGACGTCGCGCGGCTCGCCATTCCTCCAAAGCTAGGGCCGTAATCGAAGCCACAAAAGGCTGGTTCAAGGTCCGCCAGACCGCGTGAGCGGTGTCTTCCCGCCTTCAACTCAAACCCGAATGAAAGGCTCAAGGCATAACCAAAACACCTGTCTTCCCGCAATTCAACCGTTGGGGCCTGCTCGCCACGGGTTCGCCCCTTTCGGCAGCGCTCCTGCTGCCCAAGGCTCTCCCGGCGCAAACCGCCGGCGCTGCATCAAGGGGCGCGATGAAGGTCCCTTTCCTGCTTTACTATCCGTTTTCAAAGTGCAGTTAAGGGATGACTACACGGCTCACTGTCATACTGGAACCCTTCGGCCTTCTTCTCAGTTTAAAGGTGATTGCGGAGGTGCCAAATGGAACAATGGTCGTGGACGAAATGGAGCGCCGTGCTGGGTTTTGCGCTGGGCGGCTTCTTTGATGGCATCCTGCTTCACCAGATACTGCAATGGCATCATCTGTTAAGTCTCATTCCGAGCCTTGACGATCTGCGCCTGCAGGTGCTTTGGGACGGCTACTTTCACGCCCTCATGTATGTGATCGCGGTGATTGGCCTCTGGGGGCTCTGGCGAGCGCATAGGACCTCGCGAATTGGCAGCAGCGCACAGCTTAGCGGCGCACTGCTTATCGGCTTCGGCTTGTGGCATGTCCTTGACAGCATCCTGTCCCATTGGCTGCTGGGTATCCACCGCATCAAGATCGACAGTGCGAGTCCGCTCGCCTGGGACCTGCTGTGGTTTACGGTTTTCGGTGTTGTTCCGCTGGTGACTGGTTGGCTTATCCTGCGAAGGGGTGGTCCTGGAATAGGGACGTTTCGCGGGTCAGCGGTGTCTATTTTCTTCGTTGGCACGCTTGCTGCAGCTATGGGCACGTGGGCGCTTCAGCCGCCCTCCGCGCAACCTTTTACAACCGTGGTTTTCCGGCCGGGTATGGGACAGCAGGAGGTGGTCTACGCACTCGCTGCTGCGGGTGCGCGGCTCGTCTGGTCCGACTCGTTGATGGGAGTCGTTGTGATCAGCGTCGCGCCGGAGCGGCGTTGGGACTTCTACCGCCACGGAGCGCTGTTGGTAACCGGATCGGGCCTTCCGGCCGGTTGCTTCGACTGGACCCGAATATAACACGCCGTTGATCCGTGGATCGCACAGGTTCGCAGTCCATATGCTCACACCGATAGTCTTTGCCAATTTCTGTCGTTTTATACCGAATTCAGTAAGTCCTGACCTGTGATCGCATGCCGTATTGCCTTATCCGACCACGACGAACCGCGATCGACCTGCGGTCAAAACATACTGAACTCGGTATTATAGTGATGGAGATACCTGGATAGCCAAGAAGATAATGACGCAGCTGACAAGGGTACCCGACCAAGTTTCATTTCCCTTATCAAGGTAGAGATTGCGATACTGGGCCTTGGCCGATATGCTGAAGCAGTTATCAATTGGACCGTGCCGGTGATGTCCGGATACGCGGCTACGCTTCATAGATCAAATTCAGATCAAAAGCTTGAACTTTAATAGACATCGCGAGGAAAACGCCATGCTGAAGGTCGGTCGCCGCGAATTTCTGGTTGGCGCAAGTGCGGTTGCCATGCTTTCCACCATTCGTCCGGCATTTAGCCAAATACCGGCGGGTCCTTTTACCCTCATTCCACTTGACTACGCATATTCGGCGCTTGAACCGCACATCGACCGCTTGGTTTCGTCAGCGTCGGCGTACGTCCGCCGACACCCGAACTCGGGTCGATGATGATCGAACCGCTTCCCTATTACGAGGAAGCGCCGCACGCTCTGCTACAGCCGATCGCGGTCATCTTCCTGATGGTGCTGGCGCTGCAATTGATCGCCGGAAAGGACAAGCCATGACCGTGCTGCTGGCGGTCGAGAACGCGACGGTCGATACGGCCAGCGGCCGTATCATCGCGCCGGTATCCCTCACGCTTCGAGCCGAACGCCCTTTCACCATCCTGGGTGAGACGGGCTCGGGCAAAAGTCTGCTGGCCCAGGCGGTCATGGGGCTCTTGCCTGCCGGCCTGACGGCCTCCGGCTGCGTCATCATCGATGGACTTGCGCTTGATCTGGCCGATCCATCCAAACATCGGCGGCTCTGGGGACGCCGCGTCGGAATTTTGCCGCAAGAGCCCTGGCTGGCGCTCGACCCGACCATGCGCGCGATGGAGCAGGTCGCGGAAGGTTATCGTTTCATCCAACGGCTGGACAGCGCGGCCGCCAACAAGGCGGCGTCGGACGACTTGGCAGCCCTTGGCGTAGCCGATGCTGGGCGAAAGCTGCCGGGCGAACTGTCTGGCGGCATGGCGCAGCGCGTCGCCTTCGCCGCGGCGCGGGCGGGCGGCGCTCGAATCGTCATCGCCGACGAACCGACCAAGGGATTGGATGCCGCCCGTCGCGACGAGGTCATTTCGCTTCTGATGAAGGAAGTCGAGGCCGGCGGCACGGTGCTGACGATCACCCACGATCTGGCGCTAGCCCGGCAGATGGGCGGCGATCTCGCAGTGATGCTCGATGGCTCGATCGTTGAACAGGGTGAGGCGGATACGGTGCTTTCCTCCCCTTCGCATGATTATACGAAGAGGCTGCTGGCGGCAGATCCGGCAAGATGGGACCAGCGGAAAACCCCCGGCATCGAGCGTAGGGAAATCGTGCTGATCGGTGACGATCTGGCCAAGTCACGCGGAGGACGATTGCTTTTTTCCGATCAGAGCTTTCGATTGCATCGAGGCGAGATCGTCGGCGTCACAGGGCCGAGTGGATCGGGCAAGAGCTCATTGGGCGATATACTGCTCGGCCTTCTGAAGCCGGACAGGGGAACAGTCGAACGGGTGCCTGGAATCGCTTCAGTCCGCTACCAGAAGATCTACCAGGACCCTCCGTCCGCCTTTCCCGGCAAGATCACCATCGGTGCGAACCTGTCCGATCTCGTACGCCTGCATCGGCTGGATACCACCCTTGTCGATCCGCTGATGGAGCGGTTGAGGCTGGCGCCCGAACTTCTCCATCGCCTGCCAACCGAAGTGTCCGGTGGA
>NZ_JCACHA010000187.1:0-3460 GCF_059503625.1 Skermanella sp. | reverse complement strand
CCGACAAGCAGGCGCGTCTATGTCGGCTGCCGCTTCGCTTTAGACCGACCTACGATATGAGCGTCTGTACCAGTCGATATCCTCGGTCTTTGGTATTTACTCGGCCGCCACATTGCCGGCATTCAGGCGCGGCTGGGCCACCATCAGGAAACTGATGGAGCACAGAAAGATCGCGGCCCCGAACGCCGCCGTGGCGGCCAGAACCACCGCGAAGCCGCCCTGTCCGTGCAGGAGCGCTATCAGCGGGACCGCGAAGCCGCTCGCGGTGAAGCCCAGGAAGTAGCGGACGCTGAAGGCGGTCGCCCGGTGTTCCGCCGGCACGTACCGGGCCACCATGGCGTCGTTGACCACCACCTGCCCGTAGATCGCGGCCATCGCCATGACCAGACCGGCCAGCATCGGCACTCCCGTCGCCATCGCCGCCAGCCCCAGCCCCATCGGCTGAAGGATCGAGATGCCGACGAAGATCGAGGGCAGGCTGAAGCGATCGACCATCCGCCCCATGGCAAGCTGCATCAGCGCGCCGAACACGAAGACCACCGTGGCGAGCGATCCCGTCAGGGCCAGCGGCAGCGCCAGCCCGAGCCGTTCGTCGATGACCTTGGGCAGCGAGATTGTCGTCACGTTGAAGGTTATGCCGCCCGCGATGATCGCGAGCGCGAAGATGCCCATCAGCACCATCGGCCGCGACACCGGGATGACCCCGGCGGAACCCTTCCGCTGGGCATTCCCTTCGCCATCCTCCGGAACCAGCGCCAGGAACGCCGCCCCCACTGCAAGGCAGACCAATCCCGGAACCGCGAAGGCGGCCTGCCAGCCCAGCGTTGCCGCGACGACGGCGGTGACGCCCGACGCCGACGCGGCCCCCAGGTTGCCCCAGACCCCGTTCCAGCCGAGGTCGCGCCCAAGCTGCCGGGCATGGGTCACCAGCATCGCGCCGCCGATCGGGTGGTAGATCGCCGAGAATACCCCGAGCACGAAAAGCCAGACCGCGAAGCCGGTTTCCGTCGTCGTCATCGAGATGCCCAGGCACGCCACTCCGCAGCCGCCGAAGAACGCCGCCAGCAGGTTGCGCCGGCCCAATCGCTTGGATAGCCAGCCCATCGGCAGGGAGAACAGCCCGAAGGCGACGAAGGCCCCTGTCGCCAGCCCGATCAGCGCGCCGTAGTCCAACCCCCGCTCCGCCGCGATCGCAATGACCGCCGTCGGGTAAATCAGCAGCACGAAATGATCGAGCGCATGGGCGATATTGACGAAGGCGACGGTCCGCCGGGAGAGGGTATCGGGATGCATGTCACCGGTCCTGAGCAAGGCTCAAAGACCTTATCATCGATGGAGCGGCTGCATATGCCTGGAAATCGGGCAGCAGCAATGCCGTAAGTAAGTCACCCTCCGCTGATCGCGGTCAGAACGACCATCTCTGCGCCGGGCGCTAGCCGAGTTTCCAGCGTCGCCCGCTCGCCCGAGACGAAGACGTTCATGTGGCGCCGGATACTCGGCGTCGAGTCGCAGATTCGGTCGCGCATGCCCGGCCAGCGCCTGTCCAGGGCGTCGATCGCATCGCCGACCGTCGCAACCGACGCCGAGGCCGAGATCTCGACTTGCCGGGTTGCTTCCGGGAATAGCCTGACCAAGGCGGCCGGAAGCTTCATCACGACTGGCTGGGATGCTGGGTCTTCCGCCACTGCGGTCAGGCCTCGACCACCATCGTCTCGACCGAAAGCACCGTCGGCAGGTGCTGGGCGACGCAGCTCCAGCTTTCGCCCTCGTCGGCGCTGGCGTATAGCGAACCGGTGCTGGTGCCGAAATAAACCCCGGCGGGCTCCATCTGGTCGGTCGCCATGGCTTGGCGCAGGACGCCGAAATAGGTGTTGCCCTGCGGCAGACCAGTGCGGAGGTCTTGCCAGGTTTCGCCGCCGTCCCGCGTCCTCCAGACCGCCGCCTTGCCGTCGGGGACATAGCGGCCCGCCGAGTCGCCGTTGAGCGGCAGCAGATAGAGCGTCGACGGATCGCGAGGATGGGCCGCCGCCGGAAAGCCGAAACTCGAGGGCAGGCCTGCTTCGATGCTTGTCCACAGCCGTCCGCCGTCGTCGCTGCGGTACATGCCGCAGTGGTTCTGCTGATACAGGCGGTCCGGCATCCCGGCAGCCATGACAAGACAGTGAACGCACTGGCCGAAATCGGGGTATCGCTGGTCCTCCGGCATGAAGTCGGCCCTGGTGCCCCGGTTGCGGGTCTCCCAGGTCTCGCCGCCGTCAGCCGTATGGAACACGCCGGCGGCGGATATCCCGACCCACAGACGCCCGTCGTCTTCGGGATGCGGCAGCAGCGAGTGAAGGATGAGTCCGGCTCCGCCCGGATTCCAGTGGGGCCGTGACGGATGGTTCCGCAATCCCGCAAGGTGGCTCCAGGTCTCGCCGCCGTCGTCGCTGCGGAACAGCCCCGCCGGATCGACGCCGGCGTAAAGGCCCGCTCCGCTTTTCGCCAGGCTCCAGACCGCCTTGATCGGCGTCTCTCCCTCCGGATAGGCCAAGCCAGCGCTCGAATGCGTCCATGTCGTTCCCAGATCCCCCGATTTCCAGACGGCGGGACCGAACCACTCGCTGCCGCCGCCGGCGTGGATCGTTCCCGTGGCCGGGTCGGCGATCACATGGTTCATCGGCCATGTCTCGCAATAGGGACCGCGAAGCTCCCATGACTGACGCGCCGCATCGCTTTCAAGGACGAATGCGCCCTTCTTCGTTCCAACCAGTATGAGGACCTTGTTCGTCATCGACGCCTCCCCTGAATTCGACAGTGGGACCGGAGGCGCTGGCGATCCCGATCGGGACGGATGCGGCGGCGCCGGCAAAGGACTGGACAAATACGTTGATATCAACATTATTAGAGCATGTCAAAGCATGAAGAGACATCCGTCCCCTATCAAACCACCATCAAGGTCCGCGACACGTGCCTGTGCCTGCATATCCAGCGGGCTGCCCGAGCGGTGGCGCGCCGGTTCGATGTCGCCCTGCGCCCGCTGGGCCTGACCAACGGCCAGTTTTCCCTGCTGATGTCGCTCAACCGGCCCAAACCTCCCGGCATGGCGAGCGTCGCGGCCTTGCTGGCGATGGACCGCACGACGTTGACCGCGAACCTGAAGCCGCTGGAGCGGCGCGGTCTCGTCACGGTGTCGGTCGATGAGAAGGACAGGCGCAGCCGCCTGATGACGCTGACTCCCGCCGGCCACGCGCTGCTCGCCTCGGCCGTTCCCGTATGGGAACGGACGCACGAGGATATCGACCGGCTGATCACCAGTTCCGACCCGGAGACGCTGCGCGCCGATCTCCGGGCGCTTTCCTGAGCCCTTCGCACCGGCACCAATACCCGTTCCGTCTGTTACGGCAGAGCCAGCGACCGCTTGGACCCCTCCGGAACGGACTTTTCATGACAGACACCCGCCATATCCCTTCCGGAGGGG
>NZ_JCACHA010000186.1:0-3462 GCF_059503625.1 Skermanella sp. | reverse complement strand
GGATAAAGCGAAGCGGCATCCGACAAGCAGGTGCGTCGATATCGGATGCCGCTTCGCTTTATCCGACCTACGCAGGTGCGCAGCGAAAACTGCTTCGGTCGGGGTCGTGGCCGTGCCCTGTCAGAACGTCGCGTTGAGGCTGACCCAGAACCGGCGTCCCTCATCGATCAGCCAGTTGCCTTCCGTATCGGGCTCGACGACCTTGTCGGTCACGTTCAGAACAGCGAGATTGAGCGACGCGTTGTCGCTGATCCGGATCGAGCCGCCGAGATCGAACGTCGTCGTGGAGGGCCGTTCGGAAACGCCGCCGCGCGTCACCGCGCGGATCTGCTCGCCCTGGAAGACCATCCTCACATAGGCGGAATAGGCGTCATCCGGCGTCCAGTTCAGCTCCAGATTGCCGCTATGGCGCGGCGTCGTGGTCAGCGGTTGTCCCTCAAGCTGAGGATACCCCGGAGGCGCCTCTTCGATCTTCGACCGCGTGTAGGTGTAGTTGCCATCCAGCATGAAGTTGTCGCCCAGGGGCGCCGCGAAGGCCAGTTCGACGCCGCGCTGGTTGGCCTCGCCGATGTTCTCGTTGCGCCAGATGAAGAAACCGTCGGCGTTGCGAACCCCGGTATTGAAGTTCTCGATCTTGTCCTTGAAGTCGTTGTTGAACAGCGTGACTCCCGCGCTGTATCCGCCCTGCCCGCTCCACAGCAAGGCGATCTCCTGAGTCACGCTGGTTTCGGGATCGAGGTCCGGATTGCCTTCGATCACGCCGCAGGAGTTGGAGGAGGCGCAGTTGCCGCCGCCGGTGCTGGTCGCCCATCCGGAGGTGATCTGGCGCAGGTCCGGGGTCCGGTATCCGGTCGAGACGCCGCCCTTGATGGTGAAGGCCTCGTCGAGCCGGTATACGCCATAGACGCGGGGGCTGAAATGGACGCCGTAGTCCTCGTGGCTGTCCATCCGGAGACCGCCGGTCAGGGAGAAGCGGTCGGTGAAGGCGATCTCATCCTCGCCGAACAGGGCGTATTGCGTGGCGCTGGCGGAATTGGGTCCACCGATCGGCCGTCCGCCGGCATTGCCGGTGATGGCGCCAAGGCTGTCCTCGATCTCCTCCCGTTCGACCTGGGCACCGACCGTCAGGGTATGGATGTCGAGCGAGGTGACGAACTGACCCCGCGCGGTGGTGTTGGCGACCTCCGGTTTCCGGCTGTTGCCCAGGGTTTCCCGCTCCGCCTCCTCTCGGTTGACGTAGACGTCGGAGACGCCCAGGTCCCAGCGGCCGGTGTGGGAAAGCGACCACGTCTTGCGGGTGTGGCTCGTTTCGCTGCCGGCGTCGGCGCTCTTGCCGGCGGTGGCGGTGCGGTCCTGCCGGGACCAGCCGTATTCCAGCGCGATGTCGTGGTCGGGGGTGGGCGTCAGGGTGACGCGGGCATTGATGCTGCGGTTGTCCTGCTCGCTCCAGCCGCCGATGATCTCGTCCTCTTCGCGCTTGTCCTGGCGTCCGAAGATCTGAAGCCCGAGCAGGTCCTTGACGACGGGGCCGCTCAGGTAGAAATCGCCCTGATAGTCGTTGCCGGCGTCGCCGTCGGTGGGCAGGATGGTCTGGAGGCCGGCCGATCCGCCCCAGCGGCCGGCTACCTTTCGCGTGATGATGTTGACGACGCCGCCGAGCGCGTCGGAACCGTAGAGCGACGACATCGGCCCGCGCACGACCTCGATCCGCTCGATGGCGTGCAGCGGCGGAATGAAGCCCTGCTCGAAACCGCCGCTGCCGTTGGGCCGCGACGCGCGGGTGTTCTGCGGTTTGCCGTCGACCAGGATCAGCGTGTACTCTCCGGGCATTCCCCGGATAGAGATGTCCTGTTCGCCGGTGGATCCGGTGACGGCGACGCCCTCGACATTGCGCAAGGCGTCGGCAAGGTCCCGGAAGGGCTTGGCTTCGAGTTCTTCCCGCGTGATCACCGAGATGCTGGCCGGGGCATCCTCGACCTGCTGTTCATGGCCGGACGCGGTAACGACCATGGGGCCGAGGACAACGGCGCTCTCGTCCTCCCCCTCCACGGCCGTCTGGGCGGCGACCGGTCCTCCCGCCAGCGACCCGAGCATGCCGGCGGCCGCGATCATGGATTTCGACCGGAACGGCACAGGCCGGCGCTTCGCCCCTGGTACTGGATTGACCCTTACGAACACCCCCTTGAAATCGATCCCCCGCAACTCGCCTTCCCCCAATCTGGTATGACCACTTTGTCTCGGAACGGGGCCAAGCTAATAAGAATCGTTATCATTCGCAACTGGTTTTTCCAGAAACTTCTGCCGGGACGGCGGACAGAGCCCCTTCGTAGCGGGTTGCCGCCGCGACAGCACCAATGCAGTGCAGTGTAAAACGATCGCTTTACATCTACCCGCCACGGCCATACAGTCGTGCATCATGGACAAGCGCAAAGACATGATCGCGGGGGCGGCCCGCGCGTTCGAGGCCGAGGGTTTCCGGGGCATCGGCGTCGATGGGATCCTTGCCTCCTCCGGAGCGTCGACCCGCACGCTCTACAAGCATTTCGGCTCGCGCGACGGGCTGGTGCTGGCGGTGCTGGAAGAACGGCACCGCGACTTCATGAACCGGCTCGAGTTGCGGAGCGGAAATGCGGATCCGATCGACGAACTGTTCGATACGCTGGAGCACTGGCTGGTCGAGCATGGGGCACGAGGCTGCGTGCTCCTGCGAGCCCGCAGCGAATACGCCGGCGCGAACGAGGATGTCGTCGCTCTCGTGCGGCGGCAGAAAGAGGAGTTCGGGCGAGAGATCGCCAAACGCGTCGAGACGGTGCTGGGCTCCGCCGATGCCCCTCTTGCGACGCAGATCTGGCTTTTGTTCGAGGGGGCGACCGCGGCGGCGAGCGTTTCCGACCTTTCAGTCGTAGGATCGGCCAGACAGGCGGCAGGCGTCCTGGTGGCGGCGGCGGTGGCGGCGCAAGGCCGGTCGCGATGAGGGGGCGGATCAATTTCGTCGCGGCCGCCTTCGCGCTCACCGCACTGACCTACGGTCTGGGGCGCTTTGCCTATGGGCTCCTGCTTCCGCATATCCAGCAGGACCTTTCCTTGAGCGCCACCGGGGCCGGATGGATCGGGGGCAGCGCATTCGCGGCTTATTGCTTCGGCATCGTCCTGGCCTTCGCGGCCGGCGCCCGTCTCGGCGAACGCCGCCTTGCGGTTCTCTCCGGCCTGACGGCGGCATCGGGGCTGGCGCTCGTCGCGGTCGCGTCATCGGGCTGGAGCCTTGGGGCGGCGATAGCGCTCGCGGGGCTGAGCACGGGGCTGACGTCACCGCCGCTCGCGGCGGCGGTAGCGCGCTGTGTGGAAGAGGCGGAGCGTCCCAAGGCGAACGGCGCGATCAACGCCGGCACGGCGGCCGGGATCATCCTGTCCGGCTTCGCTGTGACGGCGTTCCCCGCGGGCTGGCGCGAACTCTATGCTGTG
>NZ_JCACHA010000185.1:0-3463 GCF_059503625.1 Skermanella sp. | reverse complement strand
CCTCACGACACACCATCGCGAAAATTTGGCGCGTCTTCAACTCAACATCCTCTTAGAGGTGTGACGGAGCCGGACGGAACACCCTCAATCACCGTCTCTGACCGCCACACCATCCCCCTCAATCCGCCGCCTTCTCCTCCAGCGGCACCAACTGGACCCGCTTGTCCTGGATCGCCAGCGCCAGCCGCCCGTGCTTCAGCGCCAAGGCCGCCTCGCCGAACAGCTCGCGCCGCCAGCCTTTGAGGGCAGGGACCGGCGCGTCGTCGTCGGCCGCGATGGCTTCCAGATCGCCGGAGTTGGCGACCAGCTTGCTGGCGACCTGCTCGTCCTCGCACTTCATCTTCAGAAGAACGCGAAGCAGTTCCACGATCGGCGTCAGGCCCGGCGGCAGTTCCACCCTCGGCTCGCCCGTCGGGCACTCCGCCACCGGCGTCGCGATGCCGCGCTCGACGGCGGCCAGCATCTCGGTTCCCCAGCGCCCTTCCGCGACGCTGCGCCCCAGCCCGCGCGTCCGGGCAAGGTCGTCCACCGTCGTCGGCGCGTGCGACGCGATCTCCAGCAGCGCCTCGTCCCGCAGGATGCGGGAGCGCGGCAGGTCCTTCCGCTGGGCTTCCCGCTCGCGCCAGGCCGCAATCTCCTTGAGGATCGCCAGGAAGCGCGGCTTGTCGGTCCGTACCTTCAGGCGCTTCCACGATTCTTCCGGCTCGATCCGGTATGTCGCCGGGTCGGTCAGGACGGCGACCTCTTCCTCCAGCCAATGCTCCCGGCCGGTCCGCGCCAGCTTCCGCTTCAGCTTCTCGTAGGCCGGCCGCAGATGGGTCACGTCGGACAGGGCATAGACGAGCTGACGCTCGGTCAGCGGCCGCGCCGACCAGTCGGTGAAGCGCGACGACTTGTCCACGCGGGCGCCCGCCAGCCGGGAGATCAGCGTCTCGTAGCCGACACTGTCGCCGAAGCCGCAGACCATCGCCGCGATCTGGGTGTCGAACAGCGGCTTCGGCACGTCGCCGGTCAGGTTGTAGAAGATTTCCACATCCTGCCGGGCGGCATGGAAGACCTTCAGCACCCCCGGATCGGCCATCAGCCGGAAAAGCGGGGCGAGATCGATGCCGTCCGCCAGCGGATCGACCGCTGCGGCTTCTTCGGGGCCGGCGATCTGGACAAGGCACAGCTTGGGCCAGAACGTCTTCTCCCGCATGAATTCGGTATCGACGGTGATATATTCCGCCGCTTTCAGGCGCTCGCAGAACGCTTCCAGGTCGGCTGTGGTCGAGATCAGGTTCATAATACACTCATACAACACCGGAGGGCTGCGGAAAAGCGGGGCTGCTTAAACTTGACAATCACCTTGCATCCATGTGCTTCTGCGCGCCAAAACACCTTTCTGGTGACCCCCAGGCCGAACCGCCGCCGGACGATGTCACGTCGCGGCGGCCATAACTGTTATTTCAAGGTGCGCCCCTAATGCATCCCTACCGGACCCACACCTGCGGTGCCCTGCGCGATACCGATGCCGGCAAGATCGTCCGCGTTTCAGGCTGGATCAACCGCAAGCGCGACCATGGCCAGTTGCTGTTCATCGATCTGCGCGACCATTACGGTCTGACCCAGGTCGTCGTCGACAGCTCCAACCCGCTGTTCAAGGTGGTCGAGGGTCTGCGGCTGGAATCCGTCATCACCGTGACCGGCAAGGTGGTCGAGCGCACGCCCGAGACCACGAACGACAAGCTGCCCACCGGCAGGATCGAAGTCCAGCTCCAGGAGCTGTCGGTGCAGAGCGCCGCCGATCCGCTGCCGCTCCAGGTCAACAGCGACGCCGACGCCGGCGAGGAAATCCGCCTGCGCTACCGCTTCCTGGACCTCCGGCGCGAGAAGATGCAGCAGAACATCCTGCTGCGCTCCAAGGTGATTTCCTCGGTCCGCCGCCGCATGATCGAGCAGGGCTTCAACGAGTTCCAGACGCCGATCCTGACCGCCAGCAGCCCGGAAGGCGCCCGCGACTTCCTGGTCCCCAGCCGCATGCATCCCGGCAAGTTCTACGCCCTGCCGCAGGCGCCGCAGCAGTTCAAGCAGCTCCTGATGATGGCGGGCTACGACCGCTATTTCCAGATCGCCCCCTGCTTCCGGGACGAGGACAGCCGCGCCGACCGCAGCCCCGGCGAGTTCTACCAGCTCGATTTCGAGATGTCCTTCGTCACCCAGGAAGACGTCTTCGCCGCGATCGAACCCGTGCTGCACGGCATCTTCGACGAGTTCGGCGGCTTCCGCCGCCCGGCCAAGCCGGATATCACGCCGTACCCGTTCCCGCGCATCCCCTACGCCGAATCGATGCTGAAATACGGCAACGACAAGCCGGACCTGCGCAACCCGCTGGTCATCACCGACGTGACGTCGGTGTTCGAGCGCGACGACGTCGAGTTCAAGGCCTTCAAGTCGGTGATCGCCAAGGGCGGCGTCGTCCGCGCCATCCGCGCCCCCAACGTCGGCGACCGTCCCCGCAGCTTCTTCGACAAGCTGAACGACTGGGCCAAGGGCATGGGCGCTCCCGGCCTCGGCTACATCCTGTTCGAGGCGGCCGGCGGCAAGGGTCCGATCGCCAAGTTCGTGCCGGAAGCGGCGCAGGCGGCATTGCGCGAAGCGGCAGGATTGGAAGTCGGCGACGCCGTGTTCTTCGTCTGCGACCAGCCGGCCGCCGCCGCCAAGCTGGCCGGCTTCGCCCGCACCAAGATCGCCGAGGACCTCGACATCGTCGAGAAGAACGCCTTCCGCTTCTGCTGGATCGTCGACTTCCCGATGTACGAGCGCGACGAGGAAACCGGCAAGATCGACTTCAGCCACAACCCGTTCTCGATGCCCCAGGGCGGTCTGGACGCGCTGGAGAACCAGGACCCGCTGACGATCAACGCCTACCAGTACGACATCGTCTGCAACGGCATCGAGCTGTCGTCGGGCGCCATCCGGAACCACCTTCCGGAAGTCATGTACAAGGCCTTCGCGATCGCCGGGTACCCGCCGGAAGAGCTGGAAGCCCGCTTCGGCGGCATGCTCTCCGCGATGAAGCTCGGCGCCCCGCCGCACGGCGGCTCCGCCCCCGGCATCGACCGCATCGTCATGCTGCTGGCGGACGAGCCGAACATCCGCGAGGTCATCGTCTTCCCGCTCAACCAGCGCGCCGAAGATCTCCTGATGCAGGCCCCGGCCCCCGTGCCGGCGGAACGCCTCAAGGAGCTGTCGATCAAGCTCGACCTGCCGAAGCCGAAGGTCACGGCGCCGCAAGGCGCGCCCGCGACCCCGGAAGGCACGGTTTCGCCGAAGGGCGCGTAAGCGCCCCTCCACAAGCATGAAACAGGGCCAGTCCGTGGATTTAACGCCAAGGGTTGGAGATGTTGACCGGTGAAGAGGCTCATGCCGTAGGTCGGTCTAGCACTACTCTGTCACTCTAAATATTTAGGTAAGTGCGGAA
>NZ_JCACHA010000184.1:0-3470 GCF_059503625.1 Skermanella sp. | reverse complement strand
TTCGTCCCCTGCCGCGCCAGATAGTCGAGCGTCTGGAAAGTGACGCCCGGAGGGACGGTGCCGCCGGTGGTCGCCCCGCCGAAAGCATAGTTGTTGCCGCCGGCCAGCGACGGAACGGCCTGGGTTCCGTAAGCTTCCGCCACCCGGTCTATCCAGAGCGGTCCGTTGGAGAACCGGCCGGGCGCATAGGGCGGTGACAGCGGGAGAGTTCCGAAAGTAGCCGAGGTGATGTTGCCCGTGTCGGTCAGGCTGTCCCCGAAGGCGTAGATCGATGTCGGCGCCGCGCCGGCCGGCGCCGCTGCCGCCGCGATGCCGAGGCAAAGGCCCAAGCCTGCCCCAGCCATCGCACCCTTGTTCCACCAAATTGCCAGCATCTGGCCTCCAACGAATTTACACAACTTTTAGTATATTAGCGTTCGCGTTCTTGTAGAGGAACAGGCGGAACGCTTCAACGTCTCAGTTGGAGGCCGGGGCAGTTCAGCGTCACTCTCCCGCTTGCTGTGACATCTCGCGCCGTTGCCGGCGCCGGCCTCGCCACTGGCGGACGAAGCGATAGGCGAACAGCAGGACCAGGCCTGCGATCAGAATGGTGCTGACCGGGCTGATATAGGCCTCCACCGCACTCCACTGGTCCCGCAGGATGTACCCGCAGATGGCAAGCAGACTGGTCCAGGTTACCGTTCCGATCGTGGAGTAGAGCAGAAACGGAAACAGGCCCATGCCGCTGATTCCGGCCGGGACGGAGATCAGGGTGCGGACACCCGGCACGAGGCGTCCGATCAGCACGGCGGATCGGCCATGACGATTGAACCAGTCAGTCGCATGGTCGATGTCGTCGGGCGACACGGTGATCCAGCGCCCGTAGCGGTCGGCAAACTCGCGCATTCGCTTATGGCCATAAACCTTGCCGGCGTAGTACCAGGGCAGCGCTCCGAGCAGCGACCCCAGGCTGCCGGCCACGATAACGCCGACCAGGGACATGCCGCCCTGGGTGGCGGTGAAACCGGCAAGCGGCATCACGACTTCGGAGGGGATCGGCGGAAAAATATTTTCGAGGAACATCAGCAGGGCGATGCCGGCATATCCCAGCCCGTTCATCAAACCTGTAATCCAGTCAAACATCGGCCTCAATCCCTGGCGTTATGTGATCGCTTAACAACCCGCGCGCCAACGACTCGGTTGCAGGCGAATCAATCCGCCGATCGAGACGCCTCGTCCTTTGCCTGCCGTTTGGCTTGACGGCGCGCAACCCGTTCCGCGCGGCGCGCCTGTCTGCGCTGACGCCGCTGCCATAGACGGAAGTAGAGGCGGCTCCTTGCCGCTTCAAGCATGCGAATCAGGTCGCGGGGCAGGGGGATGGCGGGGGGGCGTGGTCCGGACTGCGGTGCTGCCGGCTCCAATGCCAGCCCGACGACACGCAATTCCCCGTCCCGCATGTCGCGGGCGATCAATTCGACCGATCCCATGCGCAGCCTGTCACCTACCTCCACGGCGTCGCGGAATTCCTGCCGGAACAGTTCGGCCAGCGTGAGCTTGGCGTTCCGGATCGACAGCGGCAGGCCGTACAACTCCGCGAGCGCCGCGACCGTCATGTCGGCCTTCAGCGCAAGATCGCCGAAGAACTGGCGGTCGTCTTCCGCCAGTTCGCGCGTTTCGCCGAATAGACGGTCGAGCATGGAGACGCGCGACGGCGCAGTGAACAGGTACACGAGGTCCCCTGCCTGGAGATGGCGGACCGTATGGATCGTCCGTACCTGTCCGTCGCGGATGATCAGCGAGGGGCGTGCCCAGCGTGGCAGTCGATGGCCGCTGACCACTGGGCTGTGCTCGAGGATCGTATAGGCCACCAGTTCATAGTCGGCCTGCCCCGGAAGTTCCAGCTCGACCCTGTCCACCGGGCCGATTCGCGGCGGGACGATCAGCTTGAGCCAATGGGCCAGCGGCCGGATCGTCCAGCCCTGCACCAGCAGCGACATCATCACGATCAGGAAGGCGATGTTGAAGTAGAGCTGGCCGTCCGGCAACCCGAACAGGATCGGGACGATCGCGAGCAGGATCGACACGGCACCGCGCAGCCCGACCCAGGCGATGAAGGTGGTCTCGTTGTTGGTGAACCGGAAAGGCGCCAGGCACAGCCAGATGGCGATCGGGCGGGCGATCAGGATCAGCACCACGGCAAGCGCCGCCGCCGGCAGGAACAGGCTGGGGAATTGCGCCGGGCTGGCCAGCAATCCCAGCATCACGAACATGACGATCTGGCTGAGCCAGGTGAGCCCGTTGTGAAAGCGGCGCAGGCTTTGCGCGCCGCGCAGTTTCGAATTTCCCGCGACCAGACCGGCGACATAGACGGCTAGAAAGCCGCTTCCTTCGGCGACGCCGGCGAGCGCAAAGATGAACAGGGCCATCGACAGCGAAACGATCGGGTAGAGTCCCGGTTCCAGCTTGACCCTGTTGATCGCGAGCACCAGCAGCCACCCGCCCACCAGCCCGAACAGAACGCCGCCGCCGATCTGGGACATGAACAAGGCCGGCAGATGCCAGGAGGACTGGTCGCCGTCGGCGGTGATCAACTGAACCAGCGCCAGTGTCAGGAAGATAGACATGGGGTCGTTGGTGCCGGATTCGATTTCCAGCGTCGAGCGCACCCGATCGCGGAGAGTGATGCCGCCAACCCGCAGCAGGAAGAAGACCGCCGCGGCATCTGTCGAACTGACGATGGCGCCGAGCAGCAGCGATTCGCGCCAGGGCAGGCTCAGCGCAACGTGAGCGGCAAGTCCCACGAGGCCGGTCGTGATGAGAACACCCACTGTCGCGAGGGTCAGCGCCGGGGCCGCCGCGACCCTGTAGCTGGAGAATCGGGTGTCGAAACCGCTTTCGAACAGGATGATGGCAAGCGCCACGCTGCCGATCAGGAAAGCGGCCGGCGTATTGTCGAACGTGATGCCGCCGATACCGTCCTCGCCGGCGGCCAATCCGACGCCAAGGAAAATCAGAAGTAACGGTGCCCCGATCCGAAATGAGATCAGGCTCGTGAAAATACTTACCAGCAGAAGTGTCGATGCAATCAGAATTATCAGATTGTTAAATTCCATGTAACCGTCTTGCCCCGACGTAAGTTGTATCTCAACCGATTGCCAAAACGATTTGCCCTAAACAGGCCATGCTCTCTCTCAGGGAGACTATGGCAGGTTGTCGTCTTTGGCTATGCGAAACATCCGGCCCTGTTTGTCGCACCGTCGGCGGTCCAAAATGCTGCAGAATGGGCGAGGAGACAATCTGAGTAAAATTCAACGAATATTGAATGAAGATGATTTGCCGGGGGTCATAATCCAAATGTATTATGTTACACGAGAAGCACATATGTGGCCAAAGCTCACATTTGTTGTCAGAAAGAACTTTGGCTGAGCCAGCATTGAGGTATCTATACCCCCAAGACGACAGCGGGGACGACACGATCGTGGCTGCGTCGG
>NZ_JCACHA010000183.1:0-3473 GCF_059503625.1 Skermanella sp. | reverse complement strand
AGCGTCGAATCAGAACGCGCGATTCCAAGCAACATCAAAGTGCTCTAGGCAGCCGCCTTCCGGGCCGAAGCGTCCTACTCAACGGCCTGGGGCGAGAAGCTCGCGCAAATCGGGCAGCGTAGCGGCCGTCATCACCGGCTTCGCTGCTCGAACTACAGCGTGGCACCAGAGCTGGCGAGTCCGTGCAAAGCGGAAATGAATCAAGGCTTTGACGCGCTGCCGTACAGGTAAAGGTTATAGCCACTACTCACTATGATCCGTCTCGTGCTTCGCCACCTTGCTCACTTCAACCGCAAGTGATAGCCAGCTACGTGGTTCTCGAAAATCTTGACACTGATATCTGATCCCTCATGCATGACTGACGTTCAGCCAGTCTGCGTGATAGTTCTGCCAATATCCAAATATTCTAAGATGTAATTCGATCATGCCATAAGAACTGACTGCTACCAAAATCGATTTTTATCAGTAGTCTGTTGTACACGTTGCTCAGAGAGTGCCAACGCAGCTTCGATCGTTATTGCTTTAGCTTCGACTGTAACTTCGGTGTTCTCAGCGATAAGCTTCCAAAAAAGGCTGACGATCAACACCTCCTCTCCCTGTCGCAGAACGCACACCTCACGATCGCCAACGCGAAACATTGCGACCTCGTGGCTGCCGTGGTTAGTGAATTCCAGATCGGCCTCAGGGAACTTGGCCGCAAATTGGCTGATAGCTTGCCGTTCAATAGACAAGAGAAGTCGGCTACGGTCAGGGAATTTTACAACGCTCATATAAAAGTAATCTCTGGCTAAGTTTTCACAATTTCAGACATTCGCTGCATGATAGCCTATGCTTCTAATTTCCGTATAAACAAATTATCCCGATACCATTATTAAAAAATCTTCTTAAAATTTCAAGCAAAATAGTTCAACCAAGTATCTGCTAAATTGAATTGGGGTTTTAGAACCGACTAGCCTCTCTGGTCACGTATAATCGAGTGTCGTACCGACTAGTTTCGTTGACCATGGCGTCCTTTGTAAAGGAACGGCTAACCAATCGGGTACATGAGTTTAGAAACAAGCCCTATGCGAAAGGCCAAGTTGGTTATGAAACCGTTCGCGAGCCTTGTTCTGTGTCGAGTCACTAAATTCCGGCGGTACAAAGTTGCCAGCGCAAAGTCATCTATATCCCCAAAGGACACCCTGGGGAATGGGCGCAATAATCAATTACAGAGTAAACGAGGGCTTCACAAGTAAGATCAAGGGGCTTCTCAGCTAAAAATACCTACGGTGATGAAAGGTACATGATGTCCGTCGTCAACAAGCAAGTTTACTCTCTCGTAGAGCGTATGACAAATGCTCTAACGGAGCTTTCGATGGAGCAGCCGCGACATGTTGTGATCGAAGCTGTTGTTCATGCAGCGGCTGCGCTGGTAACCGGTTGCGTTGGCCAGAAGGCCGCGCCCGACGCGTTGACAGTGTGTGCAAAAATGTTCGCAGCGAGTGCTGAAGAAGCACGCAAAGCTGGAGTAGCTGCAAAAACGTCGTCTTCACAATCCGATTGAGCGCTTTTAGGTCTGACCAGAAGCATGGGATTGAACTCGGCATTCTGAACATTGAGTGCCGTGCCCTGCTGCGAGGTCATTCGGCGGATCCAAGATCCGTAAGGCCGTTTGAAGCCGCCCACCTGCCCCGTCCTACGCCCCGCCGCGTTCTTTGCCACGCTTACTGACTGTCTGGAAAGGCGGATCCTGAGTTAACGCGTTGCAGTTTCTCAGCTTTCCAAGCTGAGGCAGCCATGCGTGAAGCCAGATCCCGCCGCTATCCGACCGACCTATCCGACGCCGAGTGGGCGGCCCTTGAGCCGCTGCTTCCGCCACCGGCGAAGACCGGAAGGCCGCTCAAGTGGCCCCGGCGCCTGATGGCCGAGGCGATCTTCTACCTCGTTCGCTCCCGCTGCGCCTGGCGCATGCTGCCCACCTCGTTCCCGCCGTGGCAGATGGTGTTCGCGCACTTCCGCGTTGGCGGCTCGACGGCACGCTGCGGCATGCCCACGACCGGCTTCGTGCTCGCTGTCGTGGCTGACACGCTGCCGCCGTCTCGCGCGTGACCTCGAAAACCTGGTCCGAACCTCGGTTGCCCTGATCCGCTTGGCGATAATCGAGCTGATGGCAAAGCGCTTGACACGCGCATAAACTTCTCGGACGGGCTCTCTCAGACCAAGGCACCGGCCAAACCGCGATCGCCTTGGCTGCGATGCTGGCTGCCGCCGACCCGATCGGTCGGAATGGGTAGCGCGACTGCCTGCGCTGAACTTGGATTTGCTGTGGCCTTGCAACGGGCAAGGCAAGCGCAGGCCTTGCCGGCCCATCGGCGTCTCCGCGCACCGGCCAGTCGCCCCCGCGCTCGGTCCAGGCTATCCGCCGGGCGCGATGCACGCGTCCGTCACCTCCCGCACCAATCAAGGCCCGCTGCCGGCCTATCGCGCCCGCGTCGCGGCCGGGCTGCTGAAGCCGAACACGGCCCAGGCGCTGGCCGCCGAGACGCTGCAGGAGCTCTGGCACCGCCTCCGCGGCTATGATCCGCACCCGGAAGCCCCGCCCGAGGCCGGCTTCTTCGCCCGCTTCACGCGCCGCAAGCCGGTGCCCGAGGCGCCGGGGGGGACGCCGCAGGGCCTCTACCTCGTCGGCGAGGTGGGGCGGGGCAAGTCCATGCTGATGGACCTGTTCTTCGACTGCGCCGATGTCATCCGCAAGCGGTGCATCCACTTCCACCAGTTCATGCAGGACTGCCACCAGACGATCCATGCCTGGAAGCGGCGCAACCCGGGGGAGGCGGACCCGATCCCGCCGCTGGCCAACGCCATCAGCGCCGATGCCGCGCTGCTCTGCTTCGACGAGTTCCAGGTGCATGACCGATTATATTTGGAGCCGACTTTGTGAATAAATTTTTGGACGCTAAAACATAGTAGCTAAATTCTCATGATTTAGAGTTAGTAATATTACTAACATTTGACCGTATCAATCCAGACCAGGGATAAATTGCTGGCTTGGCGCCCGTTTTGCTAAAAGTGAATTTTTCCATAATATTGGCAGAGCACAGAAACTTCATTGACTTCAGAGATCTGCGACAAGACATTTATGTTCTAGGCCATCGCTGGTACTTAACGCTTTTTCAGCGGGCGACAACATAGTTGATTGCCCGCAGTAGTGCGGCTGTGATGGCAAGATCAGCAGCCGTTCACACGTTTATCTAGTGCGATAGCCGTAACATTTCCGCTCGGCACCTTGAGCGGCTGCTTCGGCCACGCGCTGCATCAACTCGCGCTCGCCATTCGGTGAAAGACCCTGAGCACCTGCAGCTGCATCGCGTGCCGCAACGGCAGCATCCATTGTCGCCAATCGGGCCAGCCGCAGCGGGCTTTTCAACAGGAGCTAGTCGCCTAGAGCATTTCAGGTTTAGTCGAACGCGTAGCCTGAGTTGGCAAGGTAGTTC
>NZ_JCACHA010000182.1:0-3477 GCF_059503625.1 Skermanella sp. | reverse complement strand
CCCCGCACCACGGCCAGCGACGGCTGGGCATTGGGCATCAGCTTATCGATCCACGGACCGTCGGGCATCCGGGCAGCCAGATCGGTGATGTTCCGGTTCCACCACTGGCGCTGATCGACCAGATCATCGTAGTCGAACTGAGTCTGTCTCCAGGCGCTGTCGGAGTTGTTCATGACGACCATGTCGATCGGGAAGCCGACATCGGCCGAGCTGAACCGGGTCGAGTCGAACGACAGATAGGCCAGCTTGAGCGCCGTCTGCATCGACGTGTCGTAACGCAGGGCACGGTCCAGGATGGGCTTGCCGTAAGCGGTGGCGCCGATAGACAGGTAGGGCGTGCGTTCGTCCACCTCGATCCAATTGCCTTCCGGATAGACCAGGAACATCGTCGGCTCGCGGTCGTCGGACAGCCGGCCGCCGATGATGGCGTGCAGGTTGAACGTCAGCTTGCTGGCTTCCAGCGCTTCCTTATCCTCTGCGGCTACCTGCCGCAGGCAGTGGGTGAACGCATTCACCGCGTCGAGCATGCTGGCGAAGCTCTCGGTCGGGCGCTTGGTCATGTCCCGGCGCAGATAGGCCAGCGTCTTGTCGCGGACGCTGCGCAGGCCGGAGTTCATGATGAAGAAGCGGTGGGCTCCCGATCCCATGATGGTGACCTTGCGCGCTGCCGATAGCTGCGAACCACTGGTGATCCGGCCATCCGACAAGCCGATCAGGCCGTCACGGATCTTGATGCCAAGGCAATAGGTCATATCGAATAAATCCAAAGGCGGGCGGGCAGGGTTATCCTGTCATGCCGGGCAGGCGGCCACAAGCGCGCTACCCGGCGTGTTCCGACAATCCGGCTTTTCGGTGAAAGGGGACTTAACGGTCCCGGCGGAACGGCGGCATCGAGCTCCCGGCGGCTTATTGTGCAGTGCACAAAAAACCATTGACCTCAGGCCCGGAATGCTTATAGTAAGGGCATTGCTGCAGTGCAGCATAAGAGATCAAGCCGCCGAATACCGATGCACTTCGCCGTGACCCTCCGCTGGAGTTGGTGCGGCGCCAAACCAGGAGAAGATCACATGGCCACGACCCCCAACTACGCGCAGTTCGTCTCCACCGCCAAGGATCAGGTCGAGAAGTCCACCTCGCAGTTCCTCAAGGGCTTCGAGAGCCTGAACGCGCTGACCAAGCAGAACCTCGATGCCTTCGTGAAGTCCAGCTCGATCCTCGCCAAGGGCTTCGAGGACATCAGCAAGAGCACCGTCGCCTATACCCAGAGCTCGCTGGAAAGCGGCGCTGCCGCCGGCAAGCAGGCGCTGGCCGTCAAGACCATCCGCGATCTGGTCGACCTCCAGTCCTCCTTCGCCAAGAAGAGCTTCGACAGCGCCATCGCCGAGAGCACCAAGGTTTCCGAGCTGTCCGTCAAGGTCGCCAACGAGGCTTTCCAGCCGATCAGCGCCTAGATCAACGCGACGCTCGGCAAGCTGACCAAGCCGCTGGCGGCGTAATCACCCTTGTCGATCCGGCGGCGGCATAATCACCGCGCCGTCGATATTTTCGATCGGGACAGGCCCGGCGGTCCATGACGACCGCCGGGCCTGTCTTTTTTACCACCAAGGGCATCCCGTTTATTGCGCAAAAAGGCGCGGAAGAGAGCTATCCGCTGAAATACGTCATAGCCGACACGCTTTGACGCAACACGCCTCTTCCAAGCGCGTCCGGAAATCTCATATGATTGTCGGAGGATGTCCATCGCGATGAATGCTAAATTTACCCATGGCCGACAACGACAAGCACGGGGACGAGGGGACCGTGACGGGAGTGGTCGTCAAGGCCAAGCCCCAGACGAAGAAACCCTCGATGTACAAAGTTCTGATGTTGAACGACGATTATACTCCGATGGAGTTCGTCGTTCTCGTGTTGGAGCGATTCTTCAACAAGAACCGCGAGGAAGCGACGCAGATCATGCTGCACGTGCATCGGCGTGGCGTCGGCATCTGCGGGGTCTTCACTTACGAGGTAGCCGAAACGAAGGTAACCCAGGTGATGGACTTTGCCCGCCAACACCAGCATCCTTTGCAATGCACTCTGGAGAAGGATTAGCCCGGCATGCTCTCGCGTAATCTCGAGCAATCCCTGCACCGAGCCCTAGCCTACGCCAACGAGCGCCGTCACGAATACGCCACGCTTGAGCATTTGCTGCTCGCGCTCACCGAGGATCAGGATGCCGTAGCGGTCCTGAGAGCCTGTGGCGTCAACCTCGACAAGTTGCGCTCAGAGCTCGGCGAATACCTAGACAACGAACTCTCCAACCTGATCACCAATCGACCCGAAGACGCGAAGCCGACTGCCGGCTTCCAGCGGGTGCTCCAGCGGGCGGCGATCCACGTACAAAGTTCCGGTCGTGAAGAAGTGACTGGGGCCAATGTGCTTGTTGCGCTGTTTTCTGAACGCGAGAGCCATGCGGTCTATTACCTGCAAGAGCAGGAGATGACCAGGTTCGACGCGGTAAACTATATCTCTCACGGGATCGCGAAGGCGCCGGGCCGCAATGAAACCAAGCGGGTATCGGGAGCTGACGACGACGCTGCGGCGGAGAAGGTCGTGAAGAAAGGCACTGAGGCTCTCGAGGCATATTGTGTCAACCTTAACAAGAAAGCGGCCGGCGGGAAGATCGATCCGCTGATCGGCCGGGATCAGGAGGTCGAGCGGACCATCCAGATCCTTTGCCGTCGCTCCAAGAACAACCCGCTCTACGTGGGTGACCCCGGTGTCGGCAAGACCGCCATCGCCGAGGGTTTGGCGCGCCGTATCGTTCATGGCGAAGTTCCGGACGTTCTGGAAAACGCGACCATCTTCTCGCTCGACATGGGTTCGCTGCTGGCCGGAACACGGTACCGCGGCGACTTCGAAGAGCGGCTGAAGGCTGTGCTTTCCGAACTGGAAGCCATGGAAGGTTCCATCCTGTTCATCGACGAGATCCACACCGTGATCGGTGCGGGTGCCACCTCGGGCGGTGCGATGGATGCATCCAACCTGCTGAAGCCGGCGCTTGCCAGCGGTGCGCTCCGGTGCGTCGGATCGACAACCTACAAGGAATACCGGAACTACTTCGAGAAGGATCGGGCTCTGGTCCGGCGCTTCCAGAAGATCGACGTCGCCGAGCCGTCGATCGAGGATGCGGTCAAGATCCTGCGGGGCCTGAAGCCCTACTACGAGAAGTATCACCGGGTCCGCTACACGAACGAAGCGATCCGCTCCGCCGTCGAGTTGTCGGCCCGCTATATCGGCGACCGCAAGTTGCCCGACAAGGCGATCGACATCATCGACGAAGTCGGTGCCGCGCAGATGCTGGTTCCGGAGTCGCGCCGCAAGAAGACCATCCAGGTCAAGGACGTGGAAGCGGTGGTCGCCAAGATCGCCCGCATCCCGCCGAAGAGCGTTTCTCGCGACGACCGCGAGGTGCTGCTGAACCTGGAACGCGATCTG
>NZ_JCACHA010000181.1:0-3487 GCF_059503625.1 Skermanella sp. | reverse complement strand
CCGGTAGCCGTGCGCCTGATGAAGGCGTTCCTCGTTGTAAAAGTGCAGCCAAGCGGCAATGCCCGCCCTGGCTTCGGCGACCGAAGTGTAGGCGTGCAAGTAGGTGAGTGGCGCGGGGCATCTCAGCCCCGCGCTCTCCCAGAACCGGACGTGAACCTCTCGATTCATCCGGCTCCCATCATCCAGCCGTGGCTCCGAGGGTCCAATGGGCGAACAGGGTCGGATTGCGCCGTCTGAGCGAACTCAACCATTCCCAAGTCGCCTTCGTGTGACCCCGGAACCGTTTGTATTTGCGGGAGGCCCACCGCACGATGAAAGCGTCGATCGTGCGGAGTTCATCGCGAAGCTTTGAGGGATAGAACCGCCCGTAGTAGCGCACCCATCCGCTGAGGACAGGACGAACCCACTTGGCGATGTCTTCCAGATCAAGGTCGCTGCGGAAATGCAGGCGCCACCGGCGCACGCTTCGACGCATTCTTATACCGGCGGTCTTGCTGACCGCTGGAATGAAGCTGACAAAGCGTTTGCCGGTGCGGTTCTTCGCCAATCTCGGCCTGAATGTGAAGCCGAGAAAGTCGAAGGACCGAACCGGGTACTTTCCAGTGCGATTGGCATCTTTGCAGTAAACGATCTTGGTCTTTTGCGGGTGCAGTTGCAGACGGCATTCCGCAAACCTCTGCTTCAGCGCCTGATGCAACTCAAGCGCCTGTACCTCGCTCCGACAATGGCAGATGGCGTCATCGGCATAGCGTTCGAACGGGATGTCCGGGAACTCCCTGTCCATCCAGCAATCGAACGCATAGTGAAGAAAAAGATTCGCCAGCACGGGACTGACAACGTAAGCCTCCGACGAAGGCCGCCTTGATGGTTGGTTGAGGACAGCGGATGTTTGCGTGGCGCGTCATAGCGCGGACGCAAACGAGTGGTAAACGTCATGGCGTATCAGCGTGTCGAGATCCTCACCGGGTCGGAGCGGCGCCGGAACTACACACCGGCGGAAAAGGTGCGGATTGTGGAAGAGGCATTCCGTCCCGGCGTGGTAGTGAAGGACGTGGCCCGGCGGCTCGGGATCCACGAAAGCCTGCTGTATCGGTGGCGCCGCCTGATGAGAGCGGCATCTCCGGCAGGTGGGTCACCGACCTTTGTGCCGTTGATGGTAACGTCGGAGCCGGACGTGGTGGAATCGCCAACTTTGCCCTCGACGACGCCGTCACCGGCCGCATCCACTGCCGTCGCCGGGGCGATCCTGGAAGTCATGCTGCCCGACGGGGCACGGGTGCGTCTCGAGGGGGCGGTTGATCCAACCCTGGCGGCAGCGGTGCTGAGAGCGTTGGCAACGCTGGGACGGTCTTCATGATCCCGGTGCCGACTGGGGTGCGGGTCTGGTTGTCCACCGGGCATACAGACATGCGCAAGGGGTGGGCCAGTCTGGCCCTCCTGGTTCAGGAGCACCTCGGACAGGATCCGCACAGCGGCAATTTTTTTGTTTTTCGGGGTCGCAAAGGTGACCTGGTGAAAGTGATCTGGCATGACAGCCAGGGCAGCTGTCTGTTCGTGAAAAGGTTGGAGCGGGGCCGGTTCATCTGGCCGAGCACGGTGGACGGAGCGGTGTCGATCTCGGCCGGGCAGATGGGTTATCTGCTGGAAGGCATCGACTGGCGAAACCCGCAGAAAACCTGGAAACCGGAAGCTGCCGGATAACTGCGGCAAAGTGAATCAGCAGGCTCGTCGATATCGGGAAACCGGCAGTCTCCTCTGATGCTTTGAGGTAAACTGGCGCCATGAATGCCGGTTCGCCCCTGGACGAGATCATGGCCCTGCGCGCCGCCCTGGCGCAGGCCGAGGCACGTGCCGACGCAGCGGAGGCCGATGCCGCCCAGGCAAAAGCGAAAGCGTCGAGCGATGAAGCATTCATCGCCTATCTGAAGCTCGAGATCGAGAAGCTACGCCGCGACCTCTACGGTGTGCGCTCCGAGCGCAAGGCCCGGCTGCTCGACCAGATGGAACTGCAGCTGGAAGAGCTGGAGACGACGGCGAGCGAGGACGAGTTGGCCGCTGAACAGGCCTCCGCCAAGACCACTGTGGTCGACGCGTTCTCCCGCAAAAAGCCGGCACGCAAACCACTCCCCGACCACCTGCCGCGCGAGCGCGTCGTTGTTCCGGCCCCCACTACCTGCCCCTGCTGCGGTTCGGACAAACTGTGCAAGCTGGGCGAGACGATCACCGAGACGCTGGAAAGCATTCCGCGCCAGTGGAAGGTGATCCAGACAGTGCGGGAGAAGTTCTCCTGCCGGGCCTGTGAAACCATCACCCAGCCGCCGGCGCCGTTCCACACAGTGCCGCGCGCCTGGGCCGGTCCCAGCCTGCTGGCGATGGTGCTGTTCGAGAAGTTCGGTCAGCACCAGCCGCTGAACCGGCAGTGCGAGCGCTTCGCCCGCGAGGGTGTCGAGATCAGCCTGTCGACCCTGGCTGACCAGGTCGGCACCTGCGCCGCCGTGCTGAAGCCCCTGCTGACGCTGATCGAGACCCATGTCATGGCCGCCGGGCGTCTGCACGGCGATGACACTTCAGTGCCGGTTCTGGCCAAGGGCAAGACCGCCATCGGCCGGATCTGGACTTATGTCCGTGATGACCGGCCGTTCGGCGGCCCGGCGCCGCCGGCGGCGCTGTTCCACTACTCACGCGACCGCTGCGGCGAACATGCCGAAGGACACATGGTCCGCTTCGCCGGCATCCTCCAGGCCGACGCCTTTGCTGGATACAACAGGCTGTATCGGGCGGATCGTCAGCCGGATCGGATCACGGAAACATCGTGTTGGGCCCACGCCCGCCGTAAGCTGTTTGTCCTGGCTGATATCGCAGCCAACGCCCGGCGCGCCAGGAACGCGTCGCCGATCTCGCCGCTGGCGCTGGAGGCGGTCAGGCGGATCGACGCGCTGTTCGATGTCGAGCGGGCGATCAATGGCCAGAGCTCGGAGCAGCGGCTGGCGGCGCGTCGGGAGCACAGCGCACCGCTGGTGACCGAGCTCGAAGCGTGGATGCGCACCGAACGGGCTCGCCTGTCCCAGCAAAACCCTGTCGCCAAAGCCATGGACTACATGTTGCGGCGCTGGGAAAGCTTCACCGTGTTCCTGCACGATGGCCGGGTGTGCCTGACGAACAATGCCGCCGAACGAGCGCTGCGCGGTATTGCTCTCGGCAGAAAGGCATGGCTCTTCGCTGGATCGGACCGGGGCGGCGAGCGGGCGGCAGCCATGTACAGCCTGATCGTCACAGCGAAGATGAACGATGTCGATCCGCAGGCTTGGCTCGCCGATGTGCTGGCCCGGATCAACGACCTGCCCCAGAACCGGCTGCACGAGTTGTTGCCATGGGAGTGGAAGGCGATCCGGGAGCGGGCAAGGGCGGCGTGACCTCGGCACCAGCTGGGTCAACGCTTGGCAAACAGTTCCTGGAACAACTGCTCCGAGCGAGCCAGACCCTCCGG
>NZ_JCACHA010000180.1:0-3518 GCF_059503625.1 Skermanella sp. | reverse complement strand
CCCCAGCGGTCGATTACGTCGACATGGCAGGTATCGCCCCGCTTCTCGCCCTTCTCCTCCGCCAGATGCGCCATGGTCGGCTCGCCGGCTCCGGCTCCCTGAACAGCCTCTCCGGCTCCGCCGGCGGCGCGCGGCACCGCACGTTCGGCCTGACCCTCGTAGCCGGGGATGCGTCCGGGCCGCAGTTCCAGCGACGCCTTGTCGCCGACCAGCTTCCTGCGTTCGTCGTTGTAGGCGTCGGACAGCAGGGTCTCGACCGGCACATCGACGAAATCGGGATCGCCGTAATAGGCCTCGCGGTCGGCGAAGGCCAGCTTCATGCACTCGATAACGGTATGGACGAAGTCCGGGCCGTTCGGGTCCATCTTATCCAGGTCGAAGCCCTTCAGCAGCGCCAGTTGCTGGAGGAAGACGGGACCCTGGCCCCACGGGCCGGTCTTGCAGACGGTGTAGTTGCGGTAGTCGTAAGTCAGCGGCTCCTCGTAGGTCGCTTTCCAGCCGGCCATGTCCTGGCCGCTCAGCAGCCCGCGATGGCGCCGTCCCGATACGTCCATGACCTCGTTGGTGCGGCAGAACGTGTCGATCGCCTCGGCGACGAAGCCCCGGTAGAACAGGTCGCGCGCCTTGTCGATGCGGGCTTCGCGGGTGGCGGCTCCCTGGGATTCACGGACGATCCGGCCATAGGTTTCGGCAAGCTGGGGGTTGCGGAACAGCGCGCCGGCCTTCGGCACGGAGCCGTTTTGCAGCCACAGCGCCGCCGAGGTCGGCCAGTCCTCCTTGAACATCTCGCTGACGGTCTCGATCGTCTGCGCCACCCGCGCCAGCATCGGATGGCCGCCCGATGCGTAGAAGATCGCCGGTTCCAGGACATCGGCCAGTTCCATCGTGCCATGGTCGCGCAGCATGGTCAGCCACGCGTCGAAGGCTCCGGGGACCACGGCGGCCAGCAGGCCGGTGCCGGGCACCAGCGACAATCCCTGATCCCGATAAGCCTGGATGGTCGCGGCTTCCGGGGCGGTGCCCTGGCCGCAGATCACCCGCACCCGGTCTTCCCGCGCGTTGTAGATCAGGATCGGCACCTCCCCGGCGGGGCCGTTCAGATGCGGTTCTACCACCTGGAGCACGAAGCCGGCCGCCACCGCCGCGTCGAAGGCGTTGCCGCCTTTTTCCAGCACGGCCATGCCGGAGGCCGACGCCAGCCAGTGGGTCGAAGTGACGGCGCCGAAGGTGCCTTGGATTTCCGGACGGGTTGTGAACATGGTGAGCGGGTCCCTTTCAGATTATTCTTGTAGTCAGCTTATCGAGGTCAGCGGCTGTCGCGCGGATCGAGCGCGTCGCGCAGCCCGTCGCCCAGGATGTTGAAGCCGAACACCACGACGAAGATCGCGACGCCCGGCCAGATCGCCATCCAGGGCGCCTGCGTGATGAAGTTCTTGGCGGTGTTCAGCATGCTGCCCCAGCTCGGGTCCGGCGGCTGCTGGCCGAGACCGAGGAACGACAGGCTGGCCTCCGCGATGATCGCGGTGGCGATGGTCAGGGTCGATTGCACCAGCAGCGGCGGGAAGATGTTCGGCAGGATGTAGCGCCGGATGATCCTGAAGTCGGAACAGCCGACCGCCCGCGCACCCTGTACGTAGTCCTCCGTCTTGACCGACAGGACCTGACCGCGCGCCAGCCGGACGAAGATGGGCGCCGCCGAAATGCCGATGGCGATCATCGCATTGGTCAGGCTGGGGCCGAGGAAGGCCGCCAAAGCGATGGCAAGGATCAGGAACGGACAGGCCAGAACCGCCTCGGTGACGCGGGAGATCACCGCATCGAGCCAACCCTCGTAAAATCCGGCCAGGACGCCCAGCGGCACGCCGATCAGCAGGGCGATGGCGACGGAGATGATGCCAGCCGACAGCGAGGCGCGGCTGCCGTGGATCAGCCGCGACATGACGTCCCGCCCGACATCGTCGGTGCCCATCCAGTGCGCCGCCGTGGGCGGCTTCCGCACCGTCAGCCAGCTCGATACGTTCGGCTCGTACGGCGCCAGCAACGGCGCCGCGATGGCGATGGCGATGAACAGCAGGACGATCGCGCCGCCCGCCAGGGCCGTCGGATTGCGCCGCAGCCGCCGCCAGATCCTCGACTGCGACCAGCCGGAGCGGGCAGGGGCAGGGGCAGGGGCAGGGGCAGGGGCAGGGGCAGGGGCGGGTGCGGTCGCGGCGGCGTTGGATATGCTCATGATGGCATCCTCCCTCAGGCGCGAAGCCGGGGGTTAAGCAGGAAATACAGCATGTCCGCCAGCAGGTTCATCAGGATGAAGGCAGTGCCGGTGAACAGCACGACCCCCTGCACGACGGCATAGTCGCGGTTGAACACGGCATCGACGACCAGCTTGCCGAAGCCCGGAATAGTGAAGATCTGCTCCGTCAGCACCGCACCGGACAGCAGTTCCCCCAGTTGCAGCGTGCCCAGCGTCACGACCGGGATCAGCGCGTTGCGGAAGGCGTGGCGCAGCACGACGATCCGTTCCGACAGACCCTTGGCCCGCGCCGTCCTGACGTAGTCGGCCTGGAGCGACGACAGCATGGAGCTTCGGGTGTGCCGCATCATGATCGCGGCGATGCCGGTGCCCAGCACGAAGGCCGGCATGATCATGGTCTGGATGTTCCGCACGGGGTCTTCCAGCGGGCTGGTATAGCCCGACGCCGGCAGCAGCCCCCACTGCACCGACACCAGCATGATCAGCATGATGCCCAGCCAGAAGTTGGGGATGGAGATGCCGGACAGCGCCACCACGTTCGCTCCGACATCCCAGCCGCTGCCCTTGCGGACCGCCGAGATAATGCCGGCCGGGATGCCGATCGCCAGGGCGATGATCATCGCCATGATGCCGAGCTGGAGCGTCACCGGCAGCTTGGTCAGGATCAGCTCCGTCACCGGCATCTGGCTGCGGATGGAGATCCCCATGTCGCCCGACAGCACGCCGGTCAGCCAGTACCAGTACTGGACCACGATCGGGTCGTTCAGGTGGTATTTCTCGCGGATGAACGCCAGCATCTCGGGCGTCCGCTCGTCCCCGGCGATGGCGAGCGCCGGGTCGCCGGGAAGCAGGAGCTGAAGCGAGAAGACCAGCAGCGAGATCAGCACCAGGGTCGGGATGCTGACGGCAAGGCGCCTCGCCATAAAGGCCAGCATGGGGGCGGTCCTTCTACTACGGAGAACGGAGCGTTACCGGGCGGGCGTCACTTGGCGACCGACACGCCTTCCAGGCGGATCATGCCGTCCGGATGCGGCTTGAAGCCCTTGACCTTGGACGACAGCGACCAGAACCAGTTCTGATGGTAGAGGTAGATCCGTTCATGGTCGGCCAGATAGAGTTCGGCCGCTTGTCTGTATTCGGCCTTGCGGGCTTCCAGGTCGTTCGTGGTCCGGGCGGCGTTCAGGTGGGCGTCGACCTCGGGGTTGCAGTACTTGCCGTCGTTCAGCCCGCCCTTGCACGAGATGAAGTTGTGGGTGTTGCCGTCGGG
>NZ_JCACHA010000179.1:0-3519 GCF_059503625.1 Skermanella sp. | reverse complement strand
ACCCTCCGGGTTGAAAACCACCGACTTGGCCTTGCCGACCGGATCGTGGATCAGCCCCTTGGTATGCAGCCGGTCCATCGCGTCCCAGTCGAAAGACTTCCACGCGCGCGCACCGTCGTGAAGTCCCAACCACAAAAGCGCCAGTACAGCATCGTCGATCCGGTCGGTGTCGATGTCCATGATCGCCTCACAGTCCAACAGGACTGCAATCATGCGATACGTCCCGCCCTCTTCTCAATGGTTCCCTCCTGCGGTGCTCGGCGGATGCTTACCCTTCAGCAGACCTTCAACGAACCACGGCGACAGGACGCCGGCCGCCAGCGCTCGCTCGCACGCCTTCTCCAGAGCGGCGGCGCCTTGCCGACCGGACAGGCGAATGACGCCGACAGCCGCCCGCACTCCCTGTGCGACGTGCTGGCGGCTGTCGATCAGACGGTCGACGTAGGCTGCCGTGGCGACGCCGATCGCCGCCGCCTCCGCGCGCAGGCGCTCGGGCGTGCGCTCCACGACGGCGCGGTGGCTCGGCGGCATGTGCTCGGGCCGCGCAGTGTGGCCGCCCTTGGCCGGGCTGCGCGGGTGGCTGGCGATCCGCTCGCCGCGCTGGAAGATCGACACCAGCGTCGGCGTGGTGAACACGTCGACCCGGGAATGCGCCAGGGCACTGGGCACCGAGTAGTAATGGCCGTCGACGACCACATGGTAGTCGGCTCCGACAGCGCGACACAGGTCCCACTGTCCCACAACGTAGGGCTCGGCCGGCAACGGCCGCAGCAGGGCCCGCTCCTCAGCTTCGAAGACGGATCGGCGTGTCCCCTCGCGTGGGGGCGACAGCGGCCGGTTGTTGAGCGCCTCGCACAACGGTGCGATGGCGGCGTTCAGTTCGTCCAGCCCGAAGAAGGTGCGGTGGCGCAGCGGAGCCAGGATCCAGCGTTCGACCTGCAGCACCGCATTCTCCACCGCCGGCTTGTCCCGTGGCTTGCCCGGTCGCGCCGGCAGGACGGCGGTACCGTAGTGGCGGGCCAGCTCGTAGTAGCTGGCGTTGAGCACCGGGTCGAAGAAGTTCGCCCTGGTGACGCCGCTCTTCAGGTTGTCGGGCAACAGGGAGGTGACCACGCCGCCGATGTGGTTGAAGGCCCGGACATGCGCGGACAGCCAGTCCTCCACCCGCTGTGTCCAGGTCGCCTCCGCATAGATCAAACCCGAGAACGGCAGGCAGGCTACGAAGATCTGCGCCTCGCGCGCCACGCCGGCGTCCATGACCACCACCGTGTCGCCCGCGTAGTCGACCTGCAGCGCCGCGCCGGGGCGGTGCTCCTGGCGCAGTGTCACCGTGCGCCCCTGCTCCCGGCGCCAGCGGCGGAAGTATTCGCAGAACTGGGTGAACCCGTATCCGTCGGGGGTGCGCCTGGATGTACTCGCCCCATATCAGCTTCAGGGTCAGATGCTTGTGCCGGCGCAGATCCCGGTCCACCGCTGCCCAGTCCGTCAGCGGCCGTATCTCCAGCCAGTGGCCGTCATCGGCACGCTGGTAGAGCCGCCTCTCCAGCGCCTCCTCGCCCAGATCCCGGACCTGATCCCAGCTCCTCAGCCCTGCCTGTTCCGTCCGCACCAGCAGGTTGTTCAGCGTGCCCAGGCTTACCCCACAGCTCTGACGGATCTGGCTGTAGCTCATTCCAAGTTCGTAGCGTAGACGCAGCACTTCCTTCACCTTCCTCATCGCAACCCTCTCTCTCGGCATCTGTCTCCCCGTCTTCAACGACGGCAGACAGTACTTGCCGGACCTGATGCGATGAAGGCGCGAGCAGCCTCCGGGTTTCTCAACCCCTTCAGCTGTTCAGGCTGCCGAATAGGCTGTTCACTTTCGCCCGGTCGTCCTGTTCATTTTCAAGCGCACGGATCAGATGGAGGCGCTGTCAAACCCCGCGAAAAATCGACCCAACACTTAAGAATTAGCCGGAATGCATTGGGATTATCGGTTATCAACTAAGCAATCAGTGGTTTGCCAATCGGGGTAAGAATGACGCCGACCGTTCAAGGCAGTGAATTTGCTCAGCTCCGGACCTTTGTGACTGTAGCCGAACAATTGAGTTTCAGCCGCGCGGCAGAGCGCCTCGGCATTACGCCATCCTCTCTCAGCCAGACGATCCGCAGCCTTGAGGAACGTCTCGGCATCCGCCTCCTCAATCGGACGACACGCAGCGTCGCCCTTACACCGGCAGGAGAAGCCTTGCTGCTTCGCCTGCGCCCGGCGATGGACGAAATCAACGCAGCGGTTGAGAACGCTGTCCGCTTCAGAGACACCCCCGCAGGCACGGTCCGTGTACACGCCGCGCGGCTCGCCGCGCAGGTATTCATCGCTCCTATGCTTGGTGCGTTCAGTCGGTCCTACCCGGAGATCACCGTTGACGTCACTGTCGATGATACCGTCGTCGACATCGTGTCGGGCGGATGGGATGTTACCATCCGCCCCGGTGAGGTGGTCGAACGCGACATGATCGCTGTCGAAATCGGCGGTCCGCTTCGCCAGTATCCGGTCGCAACACCGGATTACATTGCCAGGCGTGGCACACCGGAAACGCCCGAACAGTTGCTGGATCACAATTGCATTCTCTGGCGTTGGTCGGGGCAGAGTCTTCCCTATGCCTGGGAATTCCATCGTGACGGGAGCTGGTTCGAACTCGTGGTCAAAGGCTCCATCATCGTGAGCGACCGGGGAATGATGCTATCGGTGTGCCTGGACGGCGCCGGCATCGCCTTTGCGACCAATCGAGAGGCCGACGCCCATATTGCCGCGGGCAAGCTCGTCAAAATGCTCGATCAATATTGCCAGCCCTACCCTGGCTATTTTCTCTGCTACCCCAAGCAAAGGCAGATGGCTCCCGCCTTGCGCGCCTTCATTGATGCCGTGAGAACGGCAGCCCGCGACGATGTATGATCCGCGGCGCGTCCTCAAGAGAGCGAGGCGGCTACCGGATTATGTGCGCTGGGCTAACAAGGTAGTTCTGAAACCCGGGAATTATCAACTTGTGAGGACATGGCAGAAATGCTGACGAGGCGGCCGATCGAGAGAGCAACAGGAACCGTGGGATGTCGGTAGTCTGGGTAGGTGAAGGCGGGTAGTTTGGCGGCTATGTCCCCCCTGCAATTTTCGGAAGACCCCAGCATGCCGTCGGCCATGCACGTTCACCTTCAGCTTCGGATCGTCGGCGACGATGGCACGGTGTTCACCGACTGCGACATCCTGCGTCTCGTGAAGCGCCACCACCAGTTGGAAGCCGTTGGTTTGTCGATCGGCGAGAGCAAATCCCTTCAGCAATGCCTGCAGCAGCATGTCGTAAGCGCTCAGGCTGCGGCCTTCGGGGATAAGCACCGCTGCTGTCCAGCCTGCGGTCGTCACTTGTGCCGCAAAGGAAAGTACCTGATCATCTTTCGCACCGTGTTCGGCAATGCCACCGTTTCCAGTCCGCGCTTCTACCGCTGTGGCTGCCAACCAGGCGACAGCCGGACCGTCAGCCCGTT
>NZ_JCACHA010000178.1:0-3538 GCF_059503625.1 Skermanella sp. | reverse complement strand
CCCGATGCCCGCTTCGTCCATCAGGGCATGACGTCGTCGGACGTCCTGGATACGACGCTCGCCGTCCAGATGGCCCAGGCGGCGGACCTGCTGCTGGCCGATATCGACGCGCTGCTGGCCGCCTTGAAGCGCCGTGCGATCGAGCACAAGAATACGCCGACCATCGGCCGCAGCCACGGCATCCATGCCGAACCGACGACCTTCGGCCTCAAGCTGGCCGGGCACTATGCCGCCTTTGCCCGCAACCGTGAGCGTCTGGTCGCGGCCCGCACGGAGATCGCCACCTGTGCCATCTCCGGCGCCGTCGGCACCTTCGCCAATATCGACCCCTATGTCGAACAGCACGTCGCCGACAAGCTGGGGCTGAAGATCGAGCCGGTCTCGACCCAGGTCATCCCGCGCGACCGGCATGCGATGTTCTTCGCCACGCTGGGCGTGATCGCGTCGTCGATCGAGAACCTTGCGGTCGAGATCCGCCACCTTCAGCGGACCGAGGTCCGGGAGGCCGAGGAATTCTTCTCACCCGGCCAGAAGGGCTCGTCGGCAATGCCGCACAAGCGCAATCCGGTCCTGTCGGAAAACCTGACCGGCCTTGCCCGGCTGGTCCGCGCGGCGGTCACCCCGGCGCTGGAAAACGTGGCGCTGTGGCACGAGAGGGATATCTCGCACTCCTCAGTCGAGCGCGTCATGGCGCCCGACGCCACCATCGCCCTGGACTTCGCCCTGGCGCGGACCATCGGCATGATGGAAAAGCTGGTTGTCTATCCCGAGCGGATGCAGAAGAACCTGGACGATCTGGGCGGGCTGGTGTTCTCCCAGCGGGTGCTGCTGGCGCTGACCCAGGCGGGCATGAGCCGCGAGGGCGCCTATGTCGCGGTCCAGCGCAATGCTATGGCCGTGTGGCGCGAAGGCGGCAGCTTCCTTCAGAACCTTCAGAACGATCCGGACGTGACCCAGCACCTGGATGCCGACGCCCTGGCGGCGCTGTTCAACATGGCGTACCACACCAAGCATGTCGATACGGTGTTCAAGCGCGTCTTCGGCGAGTGACGGCCTGAACGGAACCAGGCCGGGCGGGGAGACACCGACCCGCCCGGCCTGGGGACGTCTATTCCTTCACGATCTGGTCGTGGGCTACGGCCAGCAGCAGCTCGGCTTCCTTTTCCACGCGGTGGCGGCTGATATCGATGCCGTGTTGTTCCAGGTCGGCGCAGACGCGGCGGACGATGTCGGCGCTGCCGGCCTCTTCGAAGTCGGCATCGACGATCGAACGTGCATAGGCCGCCGTCTCCGCTTCCCCGAACTTCATCTGCTCGGCGGCCCACAATCCCAGCAGCCTCGCCCGGCGGACCTGGATCTTGAACAGGACTTCCTGTTCATGGCTGAACTTGTTTTCGAATGCTCTCTCGCGCTCTTCAAAGGTGGTCATTCGACCTTGCTCCTCCGGTGGGCCTGGAACCAGCAGGCGGTCCATCGATTATGAGAACCATATCGCTATGGCCGCTCTATAGACTACATAATGACAAAGCGAGGGGACGACCATGTGCTCAATCGTCATTCTACGCCAGCCGGGCGCGACATATCCGCTGATCCTGGGCGGCAACCGCGACGAAATGGCAGGCCGGCCCTGGAAGCCGCCGGCACGTCATTGGGAAGACCGGCCCGACGTGATCGGCGGGATCGACGAACTTGCCGGCGGAAGCTGGCTGGCGCTCAACGATACCGGCGTGGTTGCCGTCGTGCTGAACCGCATGGGAACGCTTGGACCGGAGGACGGCAAGCGCAGCCGGGGCGAACTGGTGCTGGACGCGCTCGACTATCCCGATGCGGCGGATGCGGCGCGGGCGATGGTCCACCTCGACCCCGCCGCCTATCGTCCGTTCAACCTCGTCGTCGCCGACAACCGCGACGCCTTCTGGCTGACGCTGCGCGAGGGGGCCAAGCGGATCGAGGCTCACCCCATTCCCGAGGGTCTGTCGATGGTGACGGCCAACGACCTCAACGACGACTCGAGCGCCCGCATCAGGTTCTACCGGCCGCTGTTCGCCCATGCGCCGGCTCCCGATCCGGAAAAAGGTGACTGGAGCGCTTGGGAAAAGCTGCTGGGCAGCAGGATCTGGGACGGCGACGCCGGACCCCGCGGCGCCATGTGCGTAGTGACGCCGACCGGATTCGGCACCAGCAGCAGCACGACGCTGGCGCTCCCCAGCGCGGAGTTTCCGGAAATGAAGCCCGTATTCCGGTTCTGTCCGGGGCGGCCGGACGAAACTCCATGGATGGAAGTCGATCTGGAGTGAGCCGCTATTGCTTTCAGCCGCAGCACGCAAGGGCCTGCGCAAGCCGGCTCCATTGTGCTAAACATAGTTGCTTGCTATATCAGCAACCATATTACCTGGACCGGTCCGTATAATCCGGTCCTGCCACTTCGGAAGCCCACCATGACGCGACGCAGGCGGATCTACGAGGGCAAGGCCAAGGTCCTGTTCGAAGGGCCGGAACCTGGCACTCTGGTTCAGTATTTCAAGGACGACGCGACCGCCTTCCATAACCAGAAGCATGGGATCATCACGGGCAAGGGAGTCCTCAACAATCGGATCTCCGAATACCTGATGACCAAGCTGGGTGAAATTGGCGTCCCGACGCATTTCGTGCGCCGCCTCAACATGCGCGAGCAGCTCGTCCGCGAGGTCGAGATCATTCCGATCGAACTGGTCGTCCGCAACGTGGCCGCCGGATCGCTGTCGAAGCGGTTCGGCATCCCGGAAGGCACCCAGCTTCCCCGCTCCATCATGGAATATTATTACAAGTCCGACGAGTTGAACGATCCCATCGTCTCGGAGGAGCACATCACGGCGTTCGGCTGGGCCACCCCCCAGGATCTGGACGACATGATGGCCCTGTCGCTGCGGATCAACGACTACCTTTCGGGCCTGTTCCTGGGCATCGGGCTGAAGCTGGTGGACTTCAAGGTGGAGTTCGGCCGGCTTTGGGAAAACGACGAGATGCGGATCGTCCTGGCCGACGAGATCAGCCCGGACAACTGCCGGCTCTGGGACGTCAAGACGAACCAGAAGCTGGACAAGGACCGCTTCCGCGAAGACCTCGGGCGGGTCGAGGAAGCCTACCAGGAAGTGGCCCGCCGCCTGGGCATCCTGCCCGAGGGTGGCGTCGACACGTTCAACACCCCGAAGCCGGCGCCCTGACGGTTCGATCCAGGCGGTCGGCTTTCGAAGCAGTTCCAACCTAAGCAGTTCCACCAAAGCAGTTCCAAGGGCGATCCCATCATGAAGGCAAAGGTTCACGTCACCCTGAAGCGCGGCGTTCTCGATCCTCAGGGCAAGGCGATCGGGCATGCCCTGCAATCGCTTGGGTTCGACGGCGTCGACGATGTCCGTCAGGGAAAATTCATCGAGCTGGATCTGGCCGAAACCGACCGCGCCGCAGCACAGAAGGCAGTCGAATCCATGTGCCAGAAGCTGCTCGCCAATACCGTGATCGAGGACTACCGGATCGAGCTGGCCGACTGATCCGCCGACAA
>NZ_JCACHA010000177.1:0-3539 GCF_059503625.1 Skermanella sp. | reverse complement strand
CTATGATCGATCCCAAGCAAAACAGCGCCACCGCATCGATCCTTGAAAATGCGGCAAAGAGGCGGGACGGGAGAGAGACAGACCATGTGTAGACTTTTCGTCATGCAGGACCCGGCGTCGTACGAATGCGAGACGCGGGCCGTCCGCCTGCACGGCCACACCACGAGCATCCGCCTGGAGGCCGAGTTCTGGGCGATCCTGGAAGAGATTGCGGCCCGCGAGGGCGTCCCGCTGTCGCGTTTCCTCTGCACGCTGCATGACGAGGTGCTTCAGCACCAGGGCGACATCCCCAACTTCGCGTCCATGCTGCGGGTGACCTGTGCGCTGTACCTGCGCGACCCCGTGGCTCATGCCTCGGCGGTGGCCGCGCGCCGGGCCAGGGAAATCGATGCTGTAGTAGCATGATACTACCACCACCCCGTTTAGCCGCCCTAGGATTTCGCCCAAGCGCCTGAAAGGGGCGACGTCGAGCAAAAGCGACACCAGGGGGAGGGTCCGGAACGATGGCCAAAGTCATCCACGCGATGTTCCGCGTGATCGATGAGAACAGGTCCCGCAACTTCTACGCCATAGCGTTCGGCCTGGAGGCTGCCGACCGTTACGAGTTCGACGGGTTCACCCTCGTCTACCTGCGGAACCGCGAGGCCGATTTCGAGGTCGAGCTGACTATCAACCACGGGCGGACGGAACCCTACGACCTAGGGGACGGCTACGGCCACATCGCGGTCGCCGTCGACGACCTGGACGCCGAGCACCGCCGCTTCACCGAAGCCGGTCTCAATCCCAATCCGATCAAGGAATTCATGCGCGAGGGCGCGCTGATGGCGCGCTTCTTCTTCGTGCAGGACCCCGACGGCTACAAGGTGGAGGTGCTCCAGCGGCATGGCCGCTACCGCTGAACCACCATAGTCGAAATCCAACGAGACCAAAGCCGAACAAGGCAGTCCGAACCCCGTCCCCCTAGGGAGGAGACACGCATGAGGACCATCGACAAGCGGGCCAAGGTGACCCGCCGCAATTTCCTGAAATCGGGCGCAGCCGTCGCCGGCGTTACCGCCATCGCCGGCGGCGCCACGGTCACGGTCGATCCCAACGGCGCCTGGGCGATGACCACCCAGCACCTGAAGCCCGAAACCATGGTGACGCTCGTCAAGATGGCGCGCGACCTCTACCCCCACGACCGGCTGGGCGATGCCTACTACGCCAAGGCGGTCGAAGCCTATGACGGCAAGGCCGGCGCCGACGCCACGCTCAAGCAGCTGCTGGAGCAGGGCGTCGCCGACCTGAACACGGCATCCCAGGCCAAGTACGCGATGCCCTACGCCGCCGTCAACGAAGAGGGCGACCGGGTCGCCGTCCTGCGCACGATGGAAACCACCCCGTTCTTCCAGAAGGTGCGCGGCGACATGGTCGTGGCCCTCTACAACCAGCCGGCCGTCTGGGCGAAGTTCGGCTACGAAGGCTCGTCCGCCGAGCACGGCGGCTATCTGCATCGCGGCTTCGACGACATCGACTGGCTGAAAGACGCCTGAGTCAACAAGCGCGTCACCAAGCTGGGCACCAAACGGCGGTTGGGAGGAACGGGAAAGATGGCTGCGAAATTCGACCTAAACGACGACGGCGTTGTGGTGATCGTGGGCTCTGGGGCCGGCGGCGGCACGCTGGGCAACGAACTGGCCCAGAAGGGCGTCAAGGTAGTGGTCCTGGAAGCGGGATCGCGCGTCGAGACGGAGGAATTCGTCAACAACGAGTGGGAGTCGTTCTCCCAGATAAGCTGGCTCGACAAGCGGACCACCTCGGGAAGCTGGCGGGTCGCCAAGGACTTCGCGGGCCTGCCGGCCTGGATCGTCAAGGCGGTCGGCGGCTCGACCATCCACTGGGCGGGCGCCAGCCTGCGCTTCCAGGAGCATGAGTTCAAGACCCGCACCCATTACGGCGACCTGTCCGGGGCCAATCTGCTGGACTGGCCGATCACCTTGCAGGAACTCGAGCCCTACTACGCCAAGGCCGAGTCCAAGATGGGCGTCACGGGGACCAACGGCATCCCGCGCCTGCCCGGCAACAACAACTACAAGGTCCTCGCGGCCGGCGCCAAGGCGATGGGCTACAAGGATTTCCACAGCGGCAATATGGCGATCAACTCGCGGGAGCGGGACAACCGGGGCGCCTGTCAGCAGATCGGCTTCTGTTTCCAGGGCTGCAAGTCGGGCGCCAAGTGGTCCACCCTGGTCGCCGAACTGCCCAAGGGCGAGGCTACCGGCAACCTCGAAGTCCGCTCCGACGCCCAGGTGCTGAAGATCGAGCACGACGCGTCGGGCAAGGTGACCGGCGTCCTCTACGGCGACAAGGCCGGCAACGTCCACCGCCAGAAGGCCCGCATCGTCGCGGTCGCCGGCAACTCGATCGAGAGCCCGCGCCTGCTGCTGAACTCCGCCTCCCCGATGTTCCCGGACGGGCTGGCTAACAGTTCGGGTCAGGTCGGGCGCAACTACATGCGCCACACCACCGGGTCGGTCTACGCGACCTTCGAAAAGCCCGTCCACATGTATCGCGGCACCACCATGGCCGGCATCGTCCGTGACGAGGCCCGGTTCGACACCTCGCGCGGCTTCGCCGGCGGCTACGAGCTGGAAACCCTGTCGCTCGGCCTGCCCTTCATGGCGGCCTTCCTGAACCCCGGCGCCTGGGGCCGAAGTTTCACCTCTGCGATGGACGGCTACGACCACATGGCCGGCATGTGGATCGTCGGCGAGGACATGCCGCAGGAAACCAACCGGATCACCCTGCACGCGTCCGAAAAGGACACCTTCGGCATGGCGATCCCGAACGTCCATTTCGACGACCACCCCAACGACGTCGCGATGCGCAATCACGCCTTCCGCCAGGGCTCGACCCTGTACGAGGCCGTTGGCGCCACCCGCACGATCCACACGCCGCCCTACCCTTCCACCCACAACCTCGGCACCAACCGGATGAGCGCCAACGCCCGCGACGGCGTCGTCAACAAGAACGGCCAGGCCCACGACGTGAAGAACCTGTTCGTCTCCGACGGCAGCCAGTTCACGACCGGGGCCGCCTGCAATCCGACCCTGACGATCGTCTCCCTCGCGATCCGGCAAGCGGACTTCATCGCCGACCAGATGAGCAAGCGGGAGATCTGACGAGGGGTGGTCTTCGAAGGCACCGACTTAGGCGTTCCAGTGCGACGCTCCAGCAATGTTCGCCCACTCTTCCGTCATACCCGGACTTGATCCGGGTACCTCCTGGCGGAGGCTGACGTGAGGACTTCAACCTGAAGTCCTGACTTCACCCGCTCAGCTCTTGAAAGGAGGTACCCGGATCAAGTCCGGGTATGACGGAACTGGAGGAGAAATCCGAAGTTGGCGTCCGAATGACATGAAATTGGTCAGGCCACCCGACCTTTTAGCCGGTTGACCTTCGTCGTCTTATGATTGACACTCCCCGCAAAACCAAACACACGGGGCGGGGGGAACTGCCACATGACCAAAGTCGCCTTATCCGGAGCCGGCGGCAATATC
>NZ_JCACHA010000176.1:0-3545 GCF_059503625.1 Skermanella sp. | reverse complement strand
TCAACAGCGTCGAATCAGAACGCGCGATTCCAAGCAACATCAAAGTGCTCTAGAGAGGGCCACCTCGCCTGCACTCTTGCACCACGCCTGATAGTCGGAGAACAGCGCGCCTGGGCGCACCGAGAGGTTGGGGTCGAGGATGCAGCGCTCCTCGATCCACCGCCCAAAGACGTCTTGCCGTTCGAAGTAATCACCGCTGGCCTGCTGGATCAGCTTCGCCGTCCCCAGCCACTGCTTGCGCCAGGCGAGACAATCCTCGATGGCCCAGCTCAGGATAGCCGGGTACTCCGGTACCAGCTTGGCCTTCAGGTCGGGATCTGGGTTCGGCGGGATGTACTCGAAGGGGATGATGCGCAACTGCCGTTCCATTGCGGGGCTGCGCCCTTTGAGGCTCGGAGCGTGGTTGCCGACGAACTGCAGCTTGAACAGCGGGCGGTAGGCATAGACCCGGCCGTGTGGCTGGCGGGCACTGAGCGGCGTCTCGTTGCCGGTAAGCTCCTTGATCTGCGCCTCGGCCCACTGCCGGCCACTCTCGGTCTCAGAGGCAGTGACCAGTCGGGCGCCAGCCATGCGTGCATTGTAGTATTCTTGGTTCTGCCGTCCGCCAGCCGTGAAAGCATCGATTGGCATCGGCACCGCGTAGTCACCAAGAATCGCCGCCAAGACGCCGGTGTAAACGCCTTTCCCGTTGCCGCCCGGCCCATACAGGAAGGCCAGCACCTCCTCCGAAACCTCGCCGGTGAGGCAGTAACCGGCCCAGCGCTGCAGGAAGTCCTGCAGTTCCTCGTCGCCCCCCGTGGCTTCATGCAGAAAGCCTCGCCAGTGCGCCGCTATGGTGCCAGCAGGCGCGGGAGCGACGGCCGTGTGCTTGGAGATGTAGTCGGCAGGCAGGCCTGGCCGCAGCTCGCCGGTTCGCAGGTCCACCATGCCTTCCGGTGTGCCCAGCAGCCAGCCATCCGCATCCCAAACAGCGCCATGAACAGCCAGGCGCGGGTCGCTGCGGGCAAGTTCCTCGACTGCCCGCACGACCTTGACCTTGGACAGCGCCTTCTCGTCCTCCGGCGCCAGGGTGCGGGACCGCTCGCCCTCGACGAAGCGCTTCACGCGCTCCATGGCCGATGCGGTACTGTCCTTGACCCAGAGCGAGCCGTTTCAGACGAACCAGCGCCGGTCGTCATGGTCGTAGACCAGCTTCCCTTCCGTCGCCGCGGCAAAGCGTCGGGCAATCGCAGTCTCTCCGAAGTCCATTGGGTTCGTGCCGCCGGTAGGCGGCATCTGGTCATAGCGGCGCGCGGCGAAGTCGAGCACGTTGTTCATATCATCCTCGCCCCGCATCACCCACGCCTTTCGATGGGCTTGGCCGCGCCTGCCTGCATGCCGGAGCGGATCGTGGCCTGGCAGTCGCTGTCATCGAGGCCGATGTGTCGACCGGCGGCATAGAGAGCGACGACCGCCTCCTGTTCGCCCAGTTTGCCGGAACCAACGAGGCCGCCAGCTGTGAGGGCCGCACGGTTGAGCGCCGTATTGCGTCCCCAGCTCCGGTGCGTACGAGCTGATCGACGGCACGCGCCAGGGAGCGTCGGGCGCGGTCCTCCGTCAGGATGCAAGGGCGCGCAGGCTTCGCCCGCTCAGGCGGTGGGGCGAAGATATGGAGCAGCCAGTCCGGCGCCACGGGAGGCGCCAAGTCCCAGGGCGCCACCTCCCACCGATATGCCCGCTTGGTGCGGCCATGGACGGAGGGGGAGATGGTGAACTGCACGCACCGGGCCTTCGGGTCGATGCCGGCAACGACCGCGCCGCTCTCACATTTGATCGGGTGGCCCGCGTCCCTGAAAACGAGGAGGTGCCCGCCGCCGCTGCGGCCATGCGGATGCGCCGGGATCGTCGAATGCTTCGAGCGCAGCACCTGAAGCGCTGCCAAGCCATCGACTTTGTGGTTAGCGGAGGGAGTGTCCACGTCGAGCGCCCAGACGCCGGAGCCCTCCGGGATTACCAACCAATTGCAGCCGCGATACTCAGCCTGCCAACGCTCTATTTGACCGAGGTCGGTTGTGGCCGCTTGAATGTATCCCCTAAAACAGCCGGCCCGGTTCGGCCAAACCGGCGCAACGCGCCATCCGAGCAGCGCCACACGCTCCAAGTCGCGGTGCAGGGTTGTGCGGATTATGCAGGCGGTCATACTTGCATCTCCACCAACCTGCCGCATAGCTGCAATGCGGCGTGGACGACGTGCACCGAGCACGGTAGCGCCATGCGCTTCATCGCGTCGTAGCTCATGCCGCCCTCGTGCTGCGACGCGTCCTGCCGGCCAAACACGCAAGCCAAGCCTGTTGCTTTGCTGACAGCCGGGGGAAGCTGCCGATGTTGCGAAGGAAGCCTTGCTCAGTAAGATTGAACACGCCGCTGTGCCAACGCAGCAGCGAGGCAGCCAGCGATCGCCAGTTCTCGACCGATGTATTGCTGTCGTGCGGCTCGTGGTGAGATTTCGCTTCCACCTCTGGGATAATTGCTGCCCAGTCCACTCCTGCGGCGCCGAGGATGCGCAGTGCTGCCGCTCCGACCGCGTCACGCTCACCTGCGTGCGGCGAGCGCAGCAATGCCAGCGCGCTCAGCAGTCGGCGCCGCTCGGACGAGGTCAGCACGTCACCAACCGCACATCGCGCGGGTGCTTGTCGTGCAGAGCCAGACACACGCAAACCACGCCGACGTGAATCGACAGATGGTGTGCACGATGCAGCTTTGTGCTAGAAATTAGAGACATCCTTGACTGCTTTAGTAAGCCCGTTGTCGCTCCCGTGCCTTGACCGGAATGTGGAGCGAGACGGGCTTTTCTTTGTCTGGATCAGTTCACGCGGCGAACTCGGCTGGTTCAGCGGCCACGTCCGTCATGCCAAGGATCTTGGCCGCAACAGGCAAGTCCTCACGACGAACTCGCCATCTTCCGCTCACCCTCGCCGCCTGTAGACGGCCATCTACGATTGCCGCCCAAAGCCGCTGATACGAACGATGAGGCGCAACTTGCCCGGTTAGTGAAACGAGCATCTGCGACACATCGGTCAGTTCGATATCCATAGTGCCAACACTCCCAACTTCGTGGATGCGCTCCGTCTCAAGCGTCGGAAGGGCGTGGCTTGGCCGCAGCGAAGAGCTTCTCTCTCTCGTATCGCCCTCGCGACGCTAAATAATGCAGTAGACGACGGCACGCCAGCCTCTTGTCGACCGTCATCTAGTTGTTCCGTGCGTCCTTCTTGCCGTTGGCAAATTTTCAACATTACTTCCAGTGGGTGGCGCCGTTCAAATACGTTGCGGATTGTCGGAAATAGAGACCCGTGCTGGTAATGGGCGGGGAGTGTTCCGCCTGGCCTCTCGCAAGAGACTGGCGAGTTTGCTGTCCATCGATTGCCGGCGCTGAACACGGAGACCCTTCGGTTTGGCTGACGATTCGATGATTTACGTATTCGCCCATGCTTCCGGAGCTACCCAATCAAAGAGGTTCTTGTCGGGATCCGGGGTGATGGACCCCGGCTCGGGTAGTGTGGCCGGTG
>NZ_JCACHA010000175.1:0-3546 GCF_059503625.1 Skermanella sp. | reverse complement strand
GCGGAAGGCATCCGCAGCGACGTGAAGGCGATCGGCGCCGTGAACGAGCGTCTGGCGGTCGGCAAGGGCATGATCGACGTCGCCGTGAAGGCGGGTGAAAACATCTCCAAGTCGCTTCAGGACGTTCGCGTCGTTCTCACCAAGCTGGCCGATCAGGCCTTGACCGGTGCTGACCGTACGAACTACGAGAACCAGTACAATACCCTGAAGAACGATATCGACAACTTCATCAAAGACGCCAAGTACAACAACATTACGCTGATCAATTCCAGCGCCAACCAGGCGATCATCTCCAACGTCGATGGCGGCAACATCACGGTGACGGCGCAGAACCTTGCGTCCGCGGTCTACAGCCAGCTCACCAGCGCCTCCAACTACACCGCCGCCGCGGCCCTGATCGCCACGACCGGCGCATTGGCCAACGCCGAAGGCAACCTGGGTCAGGCCATGAACCAGCTGGCCGCCGACAGCCGCCGCATCACGAACCAGATCGGGTTCAACAATGCGATCGCCGACGCGACCAACACCGGCCTGGGCGCCATCGTCGACGCCGACCTCGCGAAGGAAAGCGCCCGCTTGCAGTCCTTGCAGGTCAAGCAGCAGCTTTCCAGCCAGGCGCTCTCGATCGCCAACCAGTCTCCGCAGTCGCTCCTGGGCCTGTTCCGTTAAGGTCCGTGCCCGCCGCCCGTCCTTTTCCGGTTTCGGCCCGAAAAGGGCGGGCATGGGCTTCACGGGTCATTCCGGCGGTTCCGAAGCTTCATATCCACCTAAGACCAGCACAAAAGCGGTTCTGAACGGAAGTCGCAATGAACTCGAAGCTCAACGCTTATAAGCAAGCGGCGATGATGAAGACGGATTATCGCTCGCAAGAGGCTAATCTCTTCAAGCGCGTCACCTTCGGATTGATCCAGGGCAAGGCGAATCCGAACGGCATGGATCTCGTCCGGGCCGCATCGGACAACAAGCTTCTCTGGATGACCATCATAAAGCTGTTGCAGGACGACCAGAACCGCCTGCCGGCGCCCTTGCGCGGGCAGATCATCTCGATCGGACAGGCCGTGATCCGCGAGATCGACCAGAACATCACCGGCACGCTCGACGTCGACTTCCTGATCGACATCAATACCCAGATGATCGAGGGCTTGGCGGCGATGCCGGAGACGACGACCGCGGCCGCCGGACTGCCGACCCAACTCCCTGCCGTCTGAGGGGGCTGGCCACCACCTGGAGCCTTACCATGTCCAACAGCATCGCCTTCTTCAAGATGCCGGCCATCGCGGCCTATCAGCTCGCCGTAAAGCAAGGCGACGCGGCGGTCGAGAAGTTGGCTGCCCGTAAGGACGTCAAGGCCGAGGTGGATTACTTCCGCAACAATATCCAGAGCGTGAAATCCGTCGAAGACCTGTTCAAAGACCGCCGCATGATGAAGTTCATCCTGGATGCGACGGATCTGGGCAAGGAAACCGACAAGATGGGCTTTCTCAAGAAGGTCCTGACGCAGAAGGCCGAAGACTCCGACGCCCTGATGAACAAGCTGGTGGACAAGCGTTTCAAAGCCGCCGCCACCCTGCTCCAGCTGGGCGAGAAGGGGCTGGGCCAGGTCCAGCGCGAATCCACCAAGGACGATCTGGCCGAACTCTACGTCAAGAACAAGTACAATGCCGGCCTGGCAAAGCAGAACTCGGGCGTTCCGCTGGCGATGTACCTGAAGGAAAACGCCTCGGGTGTCAGGAGCACTTACGACATCCTGGGTGACGCGCGTCTCCGCCACGTCGTGACGACCGCTCTCGGCCTGCCCCTGGAGCTTGCGAACCAGTCGGTCGAGGCACAGGCGGCGGCGATCGAGAAGCGCATGAAGGTCTCCGACCTCAAGGACCCGAAATTCGTCGACAAGCTGGCCAAGCGCTTCCTGATGGCATCCGACACCGGTAGCGGAACGGGTGGTGCGGACCAGTGGAAGCTGAACCTTTTCGCATGAGAATCGCATACGCCGCCGGATGGGCCTGACCGACGGTCGCCCTGGCGATGCCCGCCAACATCCGGCCAGAGGCCGAAAGCTGGAGAGAATTGATGTCTGCTGAAGTAGCTTTGCAAATTCCGGCCGATGCCGCAGGACTGGCGGATTTGAAGCAACGCGCAGCGATCCTGTTGACGCGTGGGGACCTTGAGGAAACCCGTTCCCTGGTGGACGAGGCGCTCGTCGGGCTGCCGGAAGACTCCGATCTGCTGGCGCTCCGCGGGACGTGCCGCGCCCGGCAGGGCGAACTGAGCGACGGCATCCAGGATCTGGCCTCCGCCGTCATGCTGAACCCCCGCGACTGGGAATTGCTGAACAATCTGGCGGTGCATCTTCAGCAGATGAAGATGTTCGACGAAGCCGTGGTCTTCCACGTCAAGGCGATCAACAATTCCGAACCCGAGCATCACCCCCAGCTTTACATCAACCTGGGTCTGGCGATGACGGGGCAGGGCGACTTCAAGGCGGCGGTCGAGCTGTTCGAGGCGGTCCTGGACGTCCATCCCGACATGATCGACGCGGCCGTCAACCTGTCGAGCGTCCTCAACTCCCTGAAGGAATACGCCCGCAGCGCCGAGGTCTGCAAGCGTACCCTGGCGCTTGTCGAAGCGCCTGAGCTTTATCACAACATGGGCAACGCCCTGCACCGCATCGCCGGGCGCAATGCCGATGCCGTCAAGGCGTTCGAGCGGGCGATCGAACTCGACCCGACCAACCTGAAATCGAAGCACATGCTCTCGCTGCTTCGGGACGAGGACATGGAGTCGATCCCCTCCGACTTCGTCGCGGGGCTGTTCGACGATTACGCCAGCTACTACGAGTCGGACGTCATCGAGAAGCTGCGCTACCGGGTGCCGGGTCTGGTCCGCCGCTATCTGCTCAAGGCCACTCCGGGCCGCACCCATTTCCCATCCATCCTGGATCTCGGCTGCGGGACCGGCCTTACCGGCGTGATGCTGCGCGACCTGACCGACTTCCAGAAGGGCGTCGACATCTCCCGCAACATGCTGGTGCAGGCGCTCGACAAGAAGATCTACGACCAGATCGAAGCGGTCGACCTCCAGGTTTCGCTCGGCGAGATTGACCGGCAGTATTCGGTCGCCATCGCCGCCGACGTCTGCGGCTATATCGGCCGTCTCGACGGGTTAGTCGCCAAGGTGTTCGACGTTCTCGAGTCGAACGGCCTGTTCGTCTTCTCGGTCGAGGAATCCTTCCTGGCGGACTACGAGGTATCGGCCGCCGGCCGCTTCGCCCATCGGCGCACCTATGTCCAGAAGGTGCTGACCGACTCGGGCTTCAAGGTGGTCACCGGTGCCCGCGAGCAGCTTCGCAACAGTGCCGGCCGGCCGGTGTTCGGCATGATCTTCGTGGCGCAGAAGCCGGCGTAAACGGCTTCAGCGATACGACGCCGATTGGGGCGCCGGGCTCGATCAGCCCGGCGCCCCTTTGCGTTCGGGCTTCCCCTCAGCGTCCTGCGGCCAGGACGTGCTCGATGGCGCGGACGCTTTCGTCATGGCCGAACAGGGCGG
>NZ_JCACHA010000174.1:0-3552 GCF_059503625.1 Skermanella sp. | reverse complement strand
GGGCCCCGGCTCAAGGCTGGGACCCTTCGATGTCGCTTCGACCGCGGGGCCGCTTCCGGTGTCGTGGAGTCCAGGTTCAGACGTCGTAGACCGGGCCCGGCGTCTTCTTGTTCTCGCCGCCGGCTTGGTCTTCCTCTTTTTCCGTCAGCGTCTTGTCCTGCTTGTCGTCGACGCCGGGCTGCGGCTTCCGATCGTTCTTGTCGTTTTCTGGCATGTGTCACCTCCGGTTGGATGTTCATCACAACAGGAGCAACAGGAGGTGACGGAAACCGTCTCGCACTCGTCGGAAAGGCGTCTCAGTGGACGCTGACCGGCTCCAGCTCGTGCTGGCGCACCGCCGCGAAAGCGGCCTCGCGTTCCTGCATCACGGTCAGGGGCGTACCGTCGGCGGCGTGGATGGCGTAGCCGGTCGAGCCGTCCACATCGACGACCTTGATATAGACAAGGTCGTTCACGCCGAAGGCCACGAAGTCCTGGCTGGAAATCTGACGCAATGTGTTCGGGCTGGTGTTCATGTTCTCAGTCTTTCTGTAACGAATAGCGATGCGTATCCGGACCGGCGCCTTGGAACCGAGGTTAAAGACCGGGGCCCCGGTGGAAATCCGCCGGCATCAGCCGCCGCTTTCCGGCGTCAGGTCGATCGTGCGGGCGTCCGCTCCATCCGGGCCGCCTGCCGGCTGCTGGATGGCGATGGTGCGCACCTTCGGCTCCGGGATCGGGCGTTTCAGGTCCACGTGGAGCAATCCATTATCCAACGTCGCTCCGACCACTTCGATCCCTTCCGCCAGAACGAAGCTGCGCTGGAACTGACGGGCGGCGATACCGCGATGCAGATATATCCTGGTCTTGTCGTCGACTTGGCGGCCACGGATCACCAGCTGGTTGTCTTCGGTCTGCACCGTCAGATCATCCATCGTGAAGCCGGCTACCGCAAGCGTGATCCGCAGACCATCTTCGCCTATCTGTTCGATATTGTACGGCGGGTACCCTTCCGCCGAGTTCTTCGAGATCCTATCGAGTGTGCGCTCGAACTGATCGAAGCCTAAAAGTAGCGGACTGTTGAACAAAGACAATCTCGTGGTCACGCGGCATCCTCCTCCACTGAGCGAGTAGCAGTCTGGGCGAGTAGCGACATGGGCCCGAACCCGGCGCCCGTGGCAGCGGCCCCTTCCGGCGCCGCCATGCCCATATGTGGGAAATCAGGCGCCCAAGGGCAAGGCTGCCCTGCATCGACGGGATTTCATGCGTATCGTCCTTTAAAATCGATCGACTGGCCGCTATGTTGGCCCCTTCCGGAAGGCACGAGAGTTGGCACAGTGACATCTCCGACCACGAACAGGGCACCCGGCGATATGCCGCAGAGCATCATGCAGCAGCTCAATACCTACCGCTCGGGTCCCGACGAGCAGGGGCACTTCGGCATCTATGGCGGACGCTTCGTCGCCGAGACGCTGATGCCGCTAATCCTTGAGGTCGAGCAGGCGTACAACGCCGCCAAGGTCGATCCCGCCTTCAAGGCCGAACTGCGCCACTACCTGACGCATTACGTCGGCCGGCCCAGCCCGCTCTACCATGCGGAACGGCTGACGGTGAACCTCGGTGGCGCCAAGATCTACTTCAAGCGGGACGAGCTGAACCACACCGGCGCCCACAAGATCAACAACTGCATCGGCCAGATCCTGCTGGCCCGTCGGATGGGCAAGCGCCGCATCATCGCGGAGACGGGGGCCGGCCAGCACGGCGTCGCCACCGCGACCGTCTGCGCGCTGTTCGATCTGCCCTGCACGATCTACATGGGCGAGACCGACATCGAGCGGCAGAAGCCCAACGTCTTCCGCATGAAGCTGCTGGGCGCCGAGGTCAAGCCGGTCAAGTCGGGATCGCGCACCCTCAAGGACGCCATGAACGAGGCGTTGCGCGACTGGGTGACCAATGTCGAGGACACCTTCTACATCATCGGCACGGCAGCCGGACCGCACCCCTATCCCGCCATGGTCCGCGACTTCCAGTCCGTGATCGGCGAGGAAGTGCGGGAACAGATGATCGCGGCGGAAGGGCGTCTGCCCGACAGCCTCGTCGCCTGCATCGGCGGCGGTTCCAACGCGATCGGCCTGTTCTACCCGTTCCTGGACGAACCCTCGGTCAAGATGGTCGCGGTGGAAGCGGCCGGCCATGGCATCGAGACCGGCGCCCATGCGGCGTCCCTGACCGGCGGCCGGCCCGGCGTGCTTCACGGCAACCGGACCTACCTGCTCCAGGACGACGACGGCCAGATCACCGAGGGCCACTCGATCTCCGCCGGGCTGGATTATCCCGGCATCGGTCCGGAGCATTCCTGGCTGCACGACGTCGGCCGGGTCGAATACATCTCCGCCACAGACAACGAGGCGCTGGACGCCTTCCAGATGTGCTCCCGGATGGAGGGCATCATCCCGGCGCTGGAGCCGGCGCACGCGCTGGCCGGCGTCATCCGGATCGCGCCGAGCCTGCCCAAGGACCACCTGCTGGTCATGAACCTGTGCGGCCGTGGCGACAAGGACATCTTCACCGTGGCGGAAGCCCTTGGAGTGCAAATATGAGTGCAGCCGCCGTACAGTCCGGGGTCCACGAAGGTTTTGAAATCGGGCAGGCCGCCCGCGCCGCCGACAGCGGCCGTCTGGCCGCCAAGTTCGGCGCGTTGAAGCAGGAAGGGCGGGGCGGTCTGGTGACCTTCGTCTCCGCCGGCGATCCCGACTACGCGACCTCGCTGAAGCTGATCCAGGGCCTGCCGGCTGCCGGCGCCGACGTGATCGAGATCGGCATGCCGTTCACCGATCCGATGGCCGACGGCCCGTCGATCCAGGCATCGTCGCTGCGGGCGCTGAAGTCGGGCATGACGCTGCGCCGGACGATCCAGCTCGTCCAGGAATTCCGGGCGACCGACGCCACGACGCCGGTCATCCTGATGGGCTATTACAACCCGATCTATTCCTACGGCGTCGAACGGTTCCTGACCGACGCCAAGGCCGCCGGGGTCGATGGGCTGATCGTGGTCGATCTGCCGCCGGAAGAGGATGTCGAGCTGTGCATCCCGGCGCTGAACGCCGGCGTCAACTTCATCCGGCTGGCGACCCCGACGACCGATGACAAGCGCATGCCGACGGTGCTTCAGAACACCAGCGGCTTCGTCTACTACGTCTCCGTCGCCGGCATCACCGGGGCCGGCTCCGCGACCGAGGACGCCATCAGCTTCGCGGTCGAGCGGCTTCGCCGCCACACCGACCTGCCGGTCGCCGTCGGCTTCGGCATCACCACCCCGGATGCCGCCGCAGCCGTGGCGCGTCTGGCCGATGCCGCCGTGGTCGGCTCCGCCATCGTCAATCGTATCGCCGCCAATCTCGACGAGAACGGCGTGCCCGCGCCCGGACTGGTCGACGACGTGCTGGCCTTCGTGCGCACCCTGGCCGACGGCGTGCGCGCCGCGCGCGGCTGAACTCAAGACATCGACGAAGACCCGCCCCCATGAACTGGCTCACCAATTTTGTCCGGCCCAAGATCCGCGCCCTCTACACC
>NZ_JCACHA010000173.1:0-3557 GCF_059503625.1 Skermanella sp. | reverse complement strand
GCTGCGGGTGTCGACCACGCGCAGGAAGGCCAGCATGTCGTCGAGCCGGTCCATGGCTAACACATCCTGATTGTTGCGCCTGATTGTTGCGTTGGACAAAACAATCAAGTTCGAGATTGGGCTATTATCGGTTCCGATGCAACGCCCTATCTTCAGTCGGGTTAGTGCGGTGGATCGCCGCCGACGGAATTCAAATTTGGGAGACGAGACATGGCAAAGGTCCTGGTACTCTATTACAGCACCTACGGTCACATCGAGACGATGGCCGGCGCCGTCGCTGAGGGCGCGCGGTCGGTTCCCGGTACCGAAGTCACGATCAAGCGGGTGCCCGAGCTGATGCCGCCGGATGTCGCCGCCAAGGCCGGCGTCAAGCTGGATCAGGCCGCTCCGATCGCCAATCCGGCCGAGCTGGCCGACTACGACGCCATCATCTTCGGCACGCCGACCCGCTTCGGCAACATGGCGGCGCAGATGCGCAACTTCCTCGACCAGACCGGCGGGCTGTGGGCTCAGGGCAAGCTGATCGGCAAGGTCGGCAGCGTGTTCGCGTCCAGCGCCAGCCAGCATGGTGGCCAGGAAAGCACCATCCTGTCGTTCCATACTACGCTGCTGCACCAGGGCATGGTGATCGTCGGGCTTCCCTATAGCTTCGCCGGCCAGATGCGGATGGACGAGATCACGGGCGGCTCGCCTTACGGTGCTACGACTTTGGCCGCCGGCGACGGCTCCCGCCAGCCCAGCGCCACCGAACTCGACGGCGCCCGCTTCCAGGGCCGCCACGTTGCGGAGATCGCCACGAAACTGCACGGCTGATGTTGCAGGGGTGACATTTGGGCTCCACGCGGCAGGAAAGGACGACGACCATGGGTTTACTGATCGACGGACGCTGGCAGGACCAGTGGTACGACACGAAATCGACCGGCGGCGCGTTCAAGCGGCAGGAGAGCGCGTTCCGGAACTGGATCACCGCCGACGGCTCGTCGGGGTTCAAGGCGGAACCGGGGCGCTATCACCTTTATGTGTCGCTGGCCTGCCCGTGGGCGCACCGCACCCTGATCTTCCGCAAGCTGAAGAAGCTGGAAGACGCGATCACCGTCTCGGTGGTCGAGCCGCTGATGCTGGAGAACGGCTGGGAGCTGGCGCCGGGCGCCGATCCGGTCAACGGCAAGAGCTTCCTGTACCAGGTCTATACCGAGGTGAAGCCCGACATCTCGGGCCGGGTCACGGTGCCGGTGCTGTGGGACAAGCAGAAGCGGACCATCGTCAGCAACGAATCGGCCGAGATCATCCGGATGCTGAACTCGGAGTTCGATGCGTTCGGCGACGCCTCGCAGGACTTCTACCCCGAGGAGTTGCGGGCCGAGATCGACGAGATCAACGCCTATGTCTACGACCGGGTCAACAACGGCGTCTACAAGGCGGGCTTCGCCACGGGTCAAGCGGTCTACGAAGAAGCCTTCGACCGGCTGTTCGAGGCGCTGGACAAGCTGGAGGAGCGGCTGGGGCGGCAGCGCTGGCTGGCCGGGAACCGGCAGACGGAAGCCGACTGGCGCCTGTTCACGACGCTGGTGCGGTTCGACCCGGTCTATGTCGGGCACTTCAAATGCAATCGCCAGCGCATCCAAGACTACCCGAACCTGTCGAACTACCTGCGGGATCTTTACCAGACCGGCGGCGTCGCGGAGACGGTCAGCTTCGACCACATCAAGCGGCATTACTACGGTAGCCACAAGACCATCAACCCGACCGGCATCGTGCCTGAGGGACCGGCGCTCGACTACGGCGCTCCCCATGACAGGGACCGGTTCGATACTCAGGACTGACGACGATGATCGAGGTTATTCCCTTCGCTTCGCTGGGGCGGTTCGATAATGAGTGGCTGGCCGCCCGCTACCATTTCAGCTTCGCCAATTACCGGCACCGCGAGCGCAACGGCCTCGGTCCGCTGCTGGTGTGGAACGACGACACGATCCAGCCGGGCACCGGCTTTCCGCGCCACGGCCACCGTGACATGGAGATCATCACCTATGTCCGCGAGGGGGCGATCACCCACGAGGACCATCTTGGCAATGTCGGCCGGACCCAGGCCGGCGACGTGCAGGTGATGAGCGCCGGCAAGGGCATCCTGCACGCGGAGTTCAACCGGGAGGCGGAGCCGGCCCGGATCTTCCAGATCTGGATCATGCCCGACGCCGAGGGGCACAAGCCGCGCTGGGAAACCAAGGCGTTCCCCAAGGGCGAGGCCGCCGGCCGGCTGGTCGTGCTGGCGTCGGGACGCGAGGGCGACGGTGACAAGGGCGCCCTCGCGATCAACCAGGACGCGGCGCTGCTGGGAGCGACGCTGCCGGCGGGGACGACGGTCACCCACGCGATAGGGCAGGGTCGGCAGGCCTATCTGGTGGTCGCGCGCGGCACGGTCCGGGTCAACGGAACGCAAGTCGGCGAGCGCGACGGAGCGGCGGTGTCCGGCGAGAGCGCCATCGCCGTCGAGGCTTTAGGGGAGGCCGAATTGCTTATAGCGGATCTGCCCTAAAGCCGAGGTTACGGGCGGGGAGTGCAGTGCAGCATGTTAACTTTCAATAAATTGGATACAGCCATACTCGGGCATCCAAGCGCACTAGATTCGCAGGTAAAGTTCCGCAATGTCGGCAAAGCCATTCACCGCTGAACTGCAACGCCTGGGCCTGCCGCTGCGGCATGCCGCCCATGCCGAACCGGAGGCGCCACAGTCCGCGCCGGCAGCCTTGCCATCGCCGGCGATCGCCGGCGCCTCACCTGCCGAGTTCATGGCGGCCATCGACAGGATCGAGCGGCGGCTGGACGAGCTGGCGGCGCTCCAGCCGGCGCCTGCCGCCCCGGCGGCAGTCGGACCCGACGTGGCCGATCTCCAACGGCGCATCCAGGACACCCAGATCGAGATCGCGGCGCTTCGGCATCCCAAGGCCGAGCAGGACCGGCTTGTTGTGGCGGGGGAAGAACTGGCAGCCATCGTCAGCGCCACTGAAACAGCTACCAACGGCGTGCTGAGCGCCGCCGAGCTGATCGAGAAGACGGCGGTCGCGATGAAGGCCCGGCTGTCCGACGTGGCGGACAAGCGGGACCTCGACCTGATGATGGACGCCGTCGTCAGCATCTTCGAGGCCTGCAATTTCCAGGACATCACCGGCCAGCGGATCGGCAAGGTCGTGCGCACGCTCGACTTCATCGAGGAACGGGTGGTCGCCATGATCCAGACCTGGGGGACGGAAGCCTTCGCCCATCTGCCGCATACCTTCGAAGTGCCGGTGGCGGAGGAGGCGAAGCTGCTGAACGGGCCGCAGTTGCAGGGCAAGGCGATCAGTCAGGCCGAGATCGACGCTTTGTTCGACTGAACGGGTTCGCCGGGCGAGCGGATTTTCCTCACCGCCCGCCTTCGGCATGGACAAGCCGTTCCAGACGGTCCAGCAGGTTGTTCTTGCGGAATGGCTTGACCAGCAGTTCGGTCACGCCGGCGGCGAGGCATCGCTGGTCGTCATAGGCATTCGGAGCGCCGGTGATCGCGACGATGGGGACCGGTC
>NZ_JCACHA010000172.1:0-3558 GCF_059503625.1 Skermanella sp. | reverse complement strand
CTGGTCGCGCAGGTCCTCGACGATGGCGGGATCGGGTGCCGCACCTCCCTGCGAAAGCAGAAGCTCCGCCGGGTCGCCGGGCACCAGGTATATCGCCAGGAAGACGATGGTGGCGACCAGCCAGACCAGCAGCACCGAGATGCCGAGACGCTTCACGAACCATTCCATGCATCGACCTCCGTTTCCGAGCCTGCATCAGGCCAGGGAAGCGTTCTCCAGGGTGGTGGCCGAGTAGAACGACAGCGGACCGGGGATATTGGTGAAGCCCTGCAGGTTGGCCTTCATCGCATATCCCTGCGACCGCCATGCAAGGCCGACCATGGGCGCCTGCTCCAGCACCAGTTCCTCGACCTTGGCATAGATGGCACGGCGTTTTTCGGTATCGAACTCCGCCCGGCCCTGATGAAGCAAAGCCGAAAGACCGGGCACCGTGATGCCGGTGCTGCGGATGAACGACGGGGCTGCCGTATCGTCGAGCACGGACGACAGGTTGTCGGGATCGGTGCTTTCCATCGCGGTGCCGTTGACCGCGAACTCGTATTGTCCGCGATTGCCCAGCGCCACCCTGGTCGCCCAGTCCGGCATGTGAAGGTTCACCACGATATTGAGATCGGCCAGGTTCTGCTGGACCACCTCGGCGGTGTTCTTATGCATGCCGTACTGCGCCGTGGACAGCAGCGTGCAGGAGAAACCGCCGCTCAACCCCGCTTCCGCGAGCAGCGCCTTGGCGGCATCCAGGTCGCGCCGCCAGCCATGCGCCCGCGCCGGATCGAAATACGGCGTGCCTTCCTGGAGAGGCAGTCCCTCCAGTGGTGCTCCCCGGCCGAAGAAGGCGCTCTGCACGATGTCGTCGCGCTTGATCGCCAGCGCCACCGCCCGGCGGACGCGGGCGTCGGCGAACGGCCCCGTCCTGCCGTTGAAGGTCAGGTACATGTAGGGCCCGAGCGTGGTGTCGAGCCGCAGGTTCTTGTCCTGCTCGATCTGGCTCATGGCGGCCCAAGGGACGTAGTCGATCAGATCGACGTCGCCCGACTGCAAGGCCGCCACCCGCAGGTTCTCATCCGGATATGCGACGACCCGGACGGTCTCGAACTTCGGCATGCCCGGCTTGTAGAAACCCTCGAAGGCTTCGAGGTCGATCGACACGCCGCGCTCCAGCTTCTTCAGCTTGAAAGGGCCGGCCCCGATCGCGAAGCTGTCGCGGCTGAGCGTGCCCGGCGCCACCATCGGCATGAAATATGTCGCCAGCCAGTCCGGAACGGCGACGGTCGGCTCCTTCATGATAAGCCGGACCGTGCGTTCGTCCGGAGTCTCGATCCGCTCCACCCCCTGGAACTGGCTGCGCATATAGGCGGTGGACTTCGCGTCCGCGACCTGTTCCAGGTTCCACTTGATGTCCTCGGCACGGACGGGGGAGCCGTTCTGGAACTTCGCCTGCCGCAGGTGGAACACCCAGCCGGTATCGCCGTCGCGTTCCCAGCTTTCGGCCAGTTCACCCTGGATCTTGCCGTCCGCCGAGAACGACAGCAGGCCCCGGTGGATGAGTGCCGCCATGGTCCCGGCGGCGGAGCCGGCGTTGACCCAGGGCTGGAGGTTCGGCGGATAGGATGACAGACCGATCGTCAGGTTGCCGCCCTTGGCGGACGAGCCGGAGGAAGTCTGACCCATGACCTTGCCGGCCAATCCGGCGAGCGGCAGGCTCGCTCCCGCAACCAGGAACCCGCGACGGGATATCCGCATGATGGCACCTCTTCTCTTTGACTGGACGGGTTCTCTCTGACTGGACCGGGCTCAACCGGCGAACTTGTAGACGTCGCGCGCTTCCCTGGGACTGATCCGGCGGTCCGCCAGATCCTTTGCCACCAGGGCGCGGTCGCGCCGCTCGGGCGGTCCGTAGCCGCCGGCGCCCGGCGTGATGATCTCGATGATGTCGCCGGCCCGCAGCAGGCCGGAGCCATGGTCGAACGGCTCGACGCCGGCGCTGAACCGGCAATCGCCCCTGCCGCCCTCGTGGCCGCCGGCAAGACCCCAGGGCGCCGACTTCATGCGTCCGCCGTCCATCTGCACCCGGCACTCGGCCTCCGCGCGGTAGACGCGCCGAAGCCCCATGCCGCCGCGCGTGGTTCCCGCCCCGCCGGAACCGTCCACCAGCTCGTAGCGCAGCAGCGTCAGCGGGTATTCCAGCTCCAGCGCCTCGCACGGCAGGTTGGAGGTGTTGGTCATGTGGATATGGACACCGTCCAGGCCGTCCTTGGTCGCCCGCGCGCCGAAGCCGCCGCCGATCGTCTCCAGATAGACCCAGGTGCCGCCGGTCCTGGGATCGACGCCGATGAAGCTGGCGGAAGCGCAGGCGCCGTTGCCGGCCGCCGTCAGCCGCTCCGGCACCGCCTGCGCCAGGGCGCCGTGGATCAGGTCGACGACCCGCTGGCAGGCGGCGATCCTACCGTTGACCGCTGCGGGGTGAGCGCAGTTGAGGATGGTGCCCTCCTTGGCCGTGACCTCCAGCGGGCGGGCAAGGCCGGCGTTGGGCAGGATGGTCGGATCGACCACCGTCTTGACCGCGTAGTAGACGGTTGAGAGCAGCGCCGTATAGACCATGTTGAGGCCGGCGCGGACCTGCGGCGGGCTGTCGAAATGCAGCTTCATGGTGTCGCCGGCGACCGTGATCTCGACCGAGAACTCAAGCTCCTCGTCGATCTCCGGGTTGTCGAACATGTCGGTGAAGCGGTAGACGCCGTCGGGGATCGCCGCGATGCCGGCCCGCATCTTGCGCTCCGCATAGTCCTGAAGCGCCTCGCCGGCTGCCAGCACCGTGTCGCGCCCGTATTTGGCGCACAGGTCCGTCATCCGCTGGACGCCCAGCCGGTTGGCCGCCACCTGGGCGCGGAGGTCGGACAGCCGTTCGCGCGGCACCTGGCAGTTGAGCAGGATCAGTTCCTGCACGTCGGACTGCAACTCGCCCTGCCGGTACAGCCGGATCGGCGGGATGCGCAGGCCTTCCTGGTAGATGTGGGCATGGCCCCGGTCGGCGAAATCGGCGTGGTGGGCGGTGTTGACCGCCCAGCCGGTAATCTCCCCGTCATAGAAGATCGGCTCGGCCAGCACGATGTCGGGCAGATGCGTTCCACCGCCCTCGAAGGCGTCGTTGCCGATGAAGATGTCGCCGGGCTTGATCTCCGACAACGGGTTTCGCCGCATGATGTGTGGGATGATGCCGATGAAGCTGCCGAGATGCATCGGGATGTGCTCGGCTTGGCACAGCGTGTTGCCCCGGATGTCGAACAGCGCCGTCGAGCAGTCGCGCCGCTCCTTGATGTTGGTGGAATAGCTGGCGCGGACCAGCGCTTCGCCCATCTCCTCCGCGATCGAGGAAAAGGCGCTGCCGATGACTTCGACGGTGATCGGGTCAACCGAAGCAGCGGCCGAAACAGTAGCCGAAGCGGTGGCCTCGGCGCTGGGGACGGGCATGCTCATAGCGATTCCAGGACAAGGTTGAGGTAGGGTTCGACATGGGCCACCATCCCCGGCAGGACGACGGTGGTGGCGTCCATCTGCTCG
>NZ_JCACHA010000171.1:0-3562 GCF_059503625.1 Skermanella sp. | reverse complement strand
GTAAACAGCCTGACGCGGAACGATGGCCTGTGCCTGCGGATTATTCTGCCTGTGGATGGATGTGCCATAACGGTTCAAACGTCTTCAGGGTGGTTCACTTCAAGGAGAGTTGTGTTGAGCGGTTTTGAAACTCGAGGCATCAACCAGCAGAACGGCGATTTTTTCAGAAAAGTCGTGATTGCCTGTACCGCGGCGGCGCTGCTGGCGGGTGCCGCCAGCCATGCCGGCGCCCAGTCGCCGCAGCCGGTGTCGTCCGATCCCACGGCTGTGGTCAAGGATCGTGAAACGACCATGAAATCCATGGGCGACGCGATGAAGAAGATTTCGGCCTACGTCAAGAATGAGGGCGGCACCATCGACGGGGTGCGCGAGGGCGCCTCAGCCATCGGTCAAGCCTCGCACAAGATCGTGCCGAACCTGTTCCCGGCGGCAACCGGCATCGGCAACATCGAAGGCAGCGAGGCCAAACCGGAAATCTGGCAGCAGTGGGGGCAGTTTGAGCAGGCCGCCACGCGGCTGGTGACGGCGAGCGACGGACTGTCGAGTGCGGCTCAAGGCGAGGATCGTGTGGCGATCGCCCGGCAGTTCGGCCAGGTCGGTCAGGCCTGCGGCGGCTGCCACGATAATTTCCGCCAGAAGAAGAGCTGAGCGTAAATTGCGGCCCGGGTGCGCCGGCACGAGGCTCACCGGAGTATCCGGGCTGCAACTCAGGTTTCAACATTCTGCCATTCGGGCATTTCCGTCGGGCATCACGCTCTACGCGACCCACGCGGCGCACACGCCGGCGCAGTGAGTTCCGGCGTTAATCACCAAGGAATGCGGCCATGCATCGGCCTGGCTTTGCGCTGATCGCGGTGTTCTGGATCATCATGGTGGTCGGCCTGTTCGCCGCAATCGTCGCCTCGCGCACTGGGTTCGACATCGAGCGCAGCGGCTGGGCGGTCGATGTCGGCAGGGTCCGGGCCGCCGTCGATGGTGCTGCCGAGGAAGCGGCGTTCGAACTGATCGGTCGTCTTGGATCAGGAGGGTTGGTGACGAACCTGACCGATCTCGCACAGTTCGAGATCGTCATCGATGATATCAGGGTCCTTGTGGTGCTGGAGGACGAGGACGGCAAGATCGACCTTAACGGCGCCCAGCCGGAACTGCTGGCCGCACTGCTGGATGTGGTGCTTCAGCGGGACCCGACACTGGCAACGGATGATTCCCTGACCCTCTCGGAGAGGATTGCCGATTTTCGCGACATCGATAATCTTCGCCGGCTTCACGGGGCTGAAGATCCCGAATACGCCGCCGAGGGGCTTGCTGCCGGGGCGAAGGATACGGCCTTCGACACGGTGGGTGAGCTGAGCCAGGTTCTCGGGGTGACGGCCGGTCTGGCTGCTGCTGTGGAACCCTATGTGACCGTCTACAGCGGCCGCTCGCAGTTCGATCCTGATGCCGGTTCACTGGAGCTCAAGCCGATGATCGACGCCATCAACGCCGCGGGCCTGATCTCCAGCGTGGCGCCGTCGCGCCGCCGCGTGTTCTCCGTCACAGCCAGTGCCGCGCTGCGGAACGGAGTGGCCTTTACCCGCACTGCGGGATTTCGGATCACCGGCAATGCGGCTCAACCCGTTGCGTGGTTTGGCTGGCGCCCAACCGATCGCTGATCATGAGACCATTTCCCAAACAGCCAGAACGGTGATCGGGCTGCCCCTCACATCCGCTGGCCAGGGTCCACTGCAGCGGTTCCGCCATCGACCTCCTCCGCCAGTTCCGGCTCGCGCTGCTGGACGATCTCCACGACAGGCTCCTGTCCCGGCTGGCCAAGATGGACCGTGGCCTCGGTTGCCGCCCTGGAAAAGGTAACGCTTTGGCGCCGGATCGAGGTGATGCGCCAGCCGTCAATCTCATGTCCGAGGGCAAGGCGATGAAGCCGATTTTCCTCCTGGCGGAGCGACAGGATGGCGACCGAACTCCGTCCGGACAGACCGATGCCGCGAACGATTGGAACGTCAATCTCAGCCTCTGCGGCTTGCTGCTCCGTTTCCCCGGCGGCCACCGCCTCGGGTGCGTGCGGTCGGCGTCCGGCTGTGAACAGGGGTCTGTCGGTCAGCACCTGTATCTGCGTCCCATCCTCGATGCCAGCGAACGGTGCCGCCCGGACCACCTGAGATGGTGCGGCGGATTCGATCACCGGCGCCTCGATGGCGGGCTGCCAGTTCAATCCGTGAACCAGCACCGCGGCACCGCCCGCGAGGGTCAGCAGCGACAGGAGGACAGCAGAGGAGATGCGCATCTTGTATGCCCTCAATCTCTTTATTTTGACGTTCAATCATCGTCCAGCGCTGTTCCGGCGTTACTGCGCCAGGAAGCTCTTTCCCGCTTCCGGCCGACCTACCGGTTGCGCATGACCACCCGAAACGGCTGCCATCCAGTGGAGGCGCCACCGTCAAGACTCATTTCTACCATGCTTGGCATCCTTAGTCCTGCGGGCCAGGCATCCCGCCAACCGAGGTTGTCGGAAGCGTCCCAGTAGCGGAACCCGACCCGGCTAACCCCTTCCAGCAGGATCCGCTCACCTGCGGCGGCGACGTCCGCGTTCGGGCGAAGCAATTGCCAGCTCATCCTCAACCCGCCGTCCGACCGGCTGAACGTGACGATATGGGGACCGGCCGTGCCGAAGCGTTCCGGCAGGACGGTGACGAACCGCAGCACCTGAGGCTCTCCGGTGAAGATCAGCGGTGCACGCTCGCGCCGGTCGGACCGGATCGGCATCGCGGTTTCCAGCCAGTCGGCAATCTGCCGGCGCACCAGAAAACCGTGTCCGCCATCACCGCGCGGAGCCGCGGCGCGCGCGGCCAGGGCTATGGCCTGCTGACCCGCCACCATGATGAAGGCGAGCAGCGTCATGGCCACCAGCATCTCAAGCAGGGTAAAACCCGGGCGCCGGCTCACCGGCTCGCTCCGGCAATAAGGCGGCGGCTGACCAGGCCAACCCCGCGCGTTCCCCGCATGGACATCCACGACACGTCCGCCCGGACCTCGATGAGGCCGGCGATGCTCTGACCGGTGGTGTTGTTGACGGTGCGCAGGCAGCAGGTCGTGATCTGCCAGGAGTAGCCGTCCGGGGTTGTGCCATCCACCGCAGGCAAGGGCATTGGGATGGTTCTGCCGACCTCGGCCAGCAGCTGCTCCGCCAGCAGGACAGCCGCCTCTGAACGTTCTGCCCGCTCCGCGACGGCTGTCCCAAGGGAAATCCTCGGCATCATGGCGCCGAGAGCGATACCGAGAATGGCGAGCGCCACCAGGACCTCGATCAGGCTGAAACCCGGACGGTGACGGCTGTTCCGGCGGAAGCGACTATGCAAACCACCAGGGCGCTGGAGCCGGGCAGGGAAGAAGCGGGTGTGGCCGGCGGCTGGTTCAGTCACTGACTTCAATCCTCCCGCTCAGCCAGTCCGCGGCGATGCGAGTTTCGCTCTGCTGGGCTGACGGTACATCAATAATGATGGTGCCACCTGATGAGCCGCCGTTGGGATAGAACTCTATGGCAGTCGTGGTTGGCTGTCCCGGCGCC
>NZ_JCACHA010000170.1:0-3564 GCF_059503625.1 Skermanella sp. | reverse complement strand
GTTCAGTGTCTCAGAGCGTAACCATCCCGGTCATTACCGCCGGTCGTCAGGAGCAGGCCGGTGACAATACGGTGGCCGACATTCCGCTGGTCCATTCCGCCGCAGGGACCAGCCTTCTGGCAGCCCAGGTGCCGACCGGCCTGGGACTCCAGGCCACCGGCTCGACCGTGCCGAAAGCGCCCGATGCCTCGCTCACCGACCTGATCCGGGAAATCAGGGCACACACCGAGCCTGGCTCGGCCGACCAGACAGCACTGACGGAGGTTGGCTCCGACTTCCTGGTCAGCCTGCCGGCCAACACACCGGTGCTGGTGCAGACGATCGTTCTGACAGCAGCTCCAGACAGCGACGCTCCGGCCCAGCCATTGGTCATCAGTGGTGCGCCGGCCGCGCCCGGAAATCCCCATACCGCGCTGGTCGTCGACGCCCGCGCGCTGCCGCCAGGATCGGAGATCCAGCTGCAGAACGTCGACTTTGCGAGCATCATCGGAGCGGTCAAGGTAACCGGCGGCAATGGTTCTCAGGTCGCCTGGGGCGACGGCTCCAGCCAGACCATTATTCTGGGCGCAGATGACGACGTGCTTCACGGCGGTGCCGGCAATGACATTGTGGGCAGCGCCGGCGGCAACGACCGGATCTTCGGCGATGAGGGCAATGACACCGTCTTCGGCGGCGCGGGCAATGACTTCATCGACGGCGGCACAGGCCGCGATACCCTGGTGCTGACCGGCGCGGTGCGCGGCGACTACACGGTACGGATCGAGAACGGCAGGACCGTGTTCAGCCATCGCGACGGCGGAGCGGACGGCACAGACACCGTGGCCGGCGTCGAGACGATTCGGTTCTCGGGTCATGATTTCAGCTCGGAGACGGCGGTCGACCGCCTCTATGAAGCGCTGCTGAACCGCACCCCCGACACCGCGGGCAAAGCCCACTGGATGGAGGCGATCGGACAGGGCATGTCGATGCGGGATGTCGCCAGCCAGATCCTGGAGTCAGCGGAGGCCACCAATCTCCACGGCTCCCTAACTGAGGGACAATTCACCGACATGCTCTATCGCACCGTTCTTCACCGGGCAGGAGACGGCAGCGGCAAAACCGGCTGGGAGGACTTCCTGAAGGGCGGCGGTGCCAGGACCGACATGGTCCTCGCATTCGTCAACTCCGACGAGAAGATGGCATCAGAAGGAACCCTGATCGATTTCAACACGAGCGAGGTTGCCACCCTTGTTCGCCTTTACGGAACAATGCTCGGCCGCCTGCCGGACGAGGCCGGCATCAACTCCTTCATCTCGCACCATGAAGCGGGCCTCTCGCTTGCCGACATCGCTGACGTCTTCGTCGGCTCGGGTGAGGCGCGTCAGCTCCACGGCGACATGACCGACGAGCAGTATGTCGATATGCTCTACCGCGAGGGTCTTGGCCGCGAGGCGGACGAAGGAGGCCGGGCCGGCTGGTTGAATGGTCTCGGGAGCGGAGCGCTTGACCGCGGCGATATCCTGCTGAGCATCGCCGACTCAGCGGAAATGATGAAACTGGTGGGCGTTATCGACACCTCGATCGCGATAGCGTGATACCCGGCACGGCCCTTGGCGGGAGAGCTCTCCTGCCTTGCGTCGATCTTGTGAAAAACCCGTCCCCGCACCCTGGGAACGGTCGGGCAAGGCACCGGGTGCGGGTCTTCCATCCCCAGTGCCGTCATCGAGCAAAATACCACCCCTGTCAAATCAGGTAATATGCCCGCTCTTCATGCACCTAGACCTAATGTATAGAAAACATCCAGCCGTGTATCACTGTAAGACAATGCAAACCCTAAATTGTCAGTCTCCATCACTCAGTTCAAGTTCAAGCATCAGGGAGATTATCAGGTTATCAATCATCATCCCCTATTCTGAACTTCCCAATTCCGCACCCTTCGCCACCAGAATTTAATTTACGCAAAGCAGCACCTAGGAGTTATGCATCTTGCGCGATCTAAGAAATGTAATGCTTGCGACTAGCGTCGCCCTGTCTGCGGCTCTTCTGTCGACGACGGTCCTGATGCCGTCCAGCACCGCCTTTGCCCAAGCGCAACCCGCTCCGCAGCCTGTTGAGATCGAGGGCGAGATACAGGGTTTCAGGACGCTCAATGCCGGCACGACCCAAGAAGTCAAGCAGCTGAAGGTCATGGGTGTGTGGGTCAATATCCTGCCGCCGACCTCTATTTCGCTGGGCACATCGATCACGAGTGTTTCCGGTGACCTCACAATTGCGGATCTGATGAGCATCAAACCCATCCCGGGCTTCGACAAGGGTCCGGGCTTCATCGGCGGAACCGGGATCGTTACCGGGACGAGCGATCAGTTTGGCAATGTCATGGCCGAAACCATATTCGCCGACACTGCTGAAAACGTTCTGCTCGGAACCGTTCGGAACAACATCGGCACCGGCGACAACACGACCTTCGATATTGAAGGCAGTCCTGTCGTCCTTCTGCCAAGCAGCGCCACGGGCGACAGCTATCCTCCCATGCCCAAGAATGCCAACGGCACGCACCCGCTGTTCGACGCGCGCTACAAGGGCAAGCCGCTGATGAACGCCTATGGGTTTGCAATCAAGCCCTCGACGATTCCCGTGGGCACCTTTATCGCTGCCGAGGGCTATCTGAGCAAGTCGCTGGGGAAGTTTCTGGCTTTCAGCATCGAAGCTGACGCCGGGGAACTGGTTAACAAGGACAGCCCTGCCATCAGCATCCAGAGAGCGCAGTGCCGGGAGCGGGACGCAAACACGATCGACCTCGAGGTGCGCGGCAGCATCTACAACCCGACCGTGACGCCGCCGACCGCCGGGGCGACAGGTGCGGTCGGCATCTTCAAGCCCGCGACCGCCAAAGGTGCTGCAAACACCAACTACGGAACGGAGCAGGCCGTTGCCGACGTGGATCAATTCGGCATCTATGATTTCGATGCGCGGATCGCCACGACCCAGGGCTGCCCTCTCAAGGTCCGCGCTCAGTACGCCGTCAATGGCAGGACCTACATGGCCCCAATGACCGACGTCGAAATCCGGATAGACTGATTCGATAGGAGAAGCCGCTTCCGGGACGTGCCTGGAAGCGGCGCACTGCCGGCACTCGCTGTCTGATCGGAAGACCGTTGATACTTCGGCCATGGCGAACAGGTTGCCGGTATTCGCCGGATAACAGCGTGTCGTATGGATCAGGAGAATACCACGAACGACTCCCGGCAAGCCTATGCGGCTCTGCCAGGAGTTTAACGCCTTTGGCGTTGTCTGAAGACCCGCGTTTCGGTTCACGCAGAAAGACATCTGCGCGCCCTTGACCGCCCAGCCTTTTCCGTGTGGTTTCCGTTGCCGTTTGGTGGGCGTCAAAAATTCTCAGACCCGACCGAGCATGTACCGGGAGCTGGTGGCATCGCGCTGTTCGCAATGACCGCTGCCCGTGCAGACATGAACCCGGTCGGATAATTCCTTTTTCGCACGCGCTCCGCACCTCGAACAGTGCTGGCTCGGCGCCGCGCGTTTCGTCTCCAGCTTGATGACGTGCGACCCAGCTTCTTCCGCTAC
>NZ_JCACHA010000169.1:0-3575 GCF_059503625.1 Skermanella sp. | reverse complement strand
GCCGACCAGGATCACTTCGTCGATCTCGCTCGCCTTCAGGCCGGCATCCTTGAGCGCCGCCTTGCAGGGCTCGATCGTGCGCTGCACCAGTTCGTCCACCAGGGCTTCCAGCTTGGCGCGGGTCAGCTTGATGTTCAGGTGCTTCGGACCGGACTGGTCGGCGGTGATGAACGGCAGGTTCACTTCCGTCTGCATGCCGGACGACAGCTCGATCTTGGCCTTCTCGGCGGCTTCCTTCAGGCGTTGAAGCGCCAGACGGTCGCTGCGCAGGTCGATGCCCTGCTCCTTGCGGAACTCGTCGGCGAGATAGTCGATGATCCGGGCGTCGAAGTCCTCACCACCCAGGAACGTGTCGCCGTTGGTCGACTTCACCTCGAACACGCCGTCGCCGATCTCAAGCACCGACACGTCGAAGGTGCCGCCGCCGAGGTCGTAGACCGCGATGGTGCCGGCGCCCTTCTTTTCCATGCCGTACGCGAGTGCGGCGGCCGTCGGCTCGTTGATGATGCGGAGCACTTCGAGGCCCGCGATCTTGCCGGCGTCCTTGGTCGCCTGGCGCTGGCTGTCGTTGAAGTACGCCGGAACCGTGATGACGGCCTGCGTCACCTTCTCGCCCAGATAGTTCTCGGCGGTTTCCTTCATCTTCTGAAGGATGAAGGCGCTGATCTGGCTGGGGCTGTACTTCTTGCCGTGGCTCTCGACCCACGCGTCGCCGTTGTCGCCGCCGACGATCTTGTAGGAGACGAGGCCCTTGTCCTTCTGGGTCAGCGGATCGTCGTAGCGGCGGCCGATCAGGCGCTTGATCGCGAACAGGGTGTTGTCGGGATTGGTCACAGCCTGGCGCTTGGCCGGCTGGCCGACCAGCCGCTCGCCGCCCTGGGTGAAAGCGACCATCGACGGAGTGGTGCGCGTACCTTCGGTGTTCTCGATGACCTTGGCACTGCCGCCTTCCATCACGGCCACGCACGAGTTCGTGGTGCCCAGGTCGATACCAATCACTTTGCTCATCATTCAGCCTCTTTGTTACGGCAGACCAGCAGCGGCCCGGTACTTCGGCACCGCCACGGCCCCCTCTGGTCTAAGGTCTGGGGGTTTATGGAACGGTGTTGGGGGTTTCAACGAGTTATGTCTGAGCGGAGATATAGGCAGGTGCGTGAAAGGCTGCAACCGCCGCATCCTGCCTCATTTGCACAGAATTTACCGGAAACCGGGTTCCTCGCTCACGGGGATGCAGGGCAGACGCTTCCCGCCGGGAGGGGCGCGACCGGCTGACGCAGGGACGGGCCGGGGCCTGCCACGGGGTCGATGCGGATGCGGGAGAGATGCAGCGCCGGATAACGCGTGCAGGCGCAAATTTCCCCTTCGCGCCGGCCGGTCCCGTGCTCCGACACCGGGAGGACAGCTTCTTATTTGAATCGATGGAATGACATACCACCGACAGTCTCTATTGCAATCAAGAAGAACTGCATTACTGAACAGTAACAATATTGCATACATCCGAATTTTTGCCTGAAGTTAATTATTCCTTAAAGTAATCCCGTGCAGATTTATCAATATGCTCAATTGACAGTTGCCATCAATTTTTACCTCGGCGAAAATAATCCATCCCCTAATCCCAAAGGGCTATGTTATATGTTTGGCGTGTAAGGCGAACGTCGAGTGTTCGGGGAGGCACCGCTTACGCCGCGCGGATTTTTACGGGATCTATTTTTCAGAGGTAGCTTCACCATGACCGACAGACGTCGCGATCTGGCCCTCGCGATAAAATCCTGCCTTGACAGCCTGGCCGACGATGCCGCGAACAACGATCTGGCCGATCTCGCCCATTTCGTCGGATTGGCGTCGCTCGCCGCCGAGGAAGCGGCGCAAGCCGCCGATCCACGCTCCAACATGTTGGCGGCGCTGATGACGGGCGAAGCCGGTCACTGCTGAGACCGGCATTCATTCCATCCTGGCCGATATTCAGCCTTGGCCTAATCCGGCTGCTCTTATTTCAGAATCCAGCATTCCCACGATGGCGGCGAACTCCTCGTCGCCATCGCTTTCTTCCGCCATGGCGAAGCTGAAGACGGCGATCGTGACCGCTTCCGCCATCGCCTTCCCGCGCATCCAGAGATAGATCACGAGCTTTTCGCCATCGGCTTCGGTCCGGGCGCTGTAGCTGGCGATCAGGCTGCCGTCGTCAAGCTGGTCGATGACCCGGTCGCTGCCGCGCGGGTCGTCGGGACGCACGAAGTTTTCCGCCGTCTGACGCAGGATCACGCGGGTCGCGGCAGCCAGATCGCCATCGCCGGGCGGGCCGCCGTGGCGCAGCACCTCGCTGGTGACGCGCAGCGTTCCGCCGTCTTCCTGCGGCGGCAGGAAGACGCCGATGCCGGCTTCCTGCCCTTCCAGCCAGTCGGCCGGCAGGCGGAACCGGACCCGTTTTTCGAAGAGGATGCATTTGAAGGGCGTCGAAGCTGGATCGGCCATGTTGGAGTCCGGGTTAGCGATGCGCCGGCCCTTGTGGCCGGAAATCGCCGCGAGCTTACCGCAGTTACGGGACCTGACGCGTGATCATTTCCGCGAGCTACAAGACGGACATTCCTGCCTTCTACGGCCGCTGGTTCCTCAACCGGCTGGAAGCCGGCCATTGCCTGATGGTCAACCCCTATGGCGGGCGGACCCATCGGATCGACCTGTCGGCCGATGCCGTGGACGGGTTCGTCTTCTGGACCCGCAACGCCGCTCCCTTCGGCGACGCGCTGGACGCGGTCGCCGCGCGCGGCACCCCGTTCATGATCCAGATGACGGTAACGGGCTATCCGCGGGCGCTGGAATCCAACGTGCTGGAGACGGCCCGCGCTGTGGACCAGATCCGGGCGCTGGCGCGGCGCTGGGGTCCGCGCGCCGTGGTCTGGCGCTACGATCCCGTCGTGCTGTCCTCGCTGACGGACGAGTGCTGGCACCGCGCCAACTTCGCCAGAACAGCGGAAGCGCTGAAGGGATCGACCGACGAGGTCGTCCTGTCCTTCCTCCAGCCCTACCGGAAGACGGAGCGCAACCTTGGGGCCGCGGCGTCACTCCACGGCTTCGACTGGCGCGATCCGCCGATCGACGAGAAGCGGGAGCTGCTGGCCGGTCTGGCGGCCATCGCCGCGGATGCCGGGATGACGCCGACGCTGTGCACCCAGCCGCACCTGCTGGACGTGCCGGGCGTGTCCGCCGCCCGCTGCATCGACTTGAAGCGCCTGAGCGACATCGCCGGACGTCCCGTCGCCGGACGGCGCAAGGGCAACCGCCCCGGCTGCGACTGTGCCGAGAGCCGCGACATCGGCGATTACGACACCTGCACCCAGGGCTGCGCCTACTGCTACGCCGTCAACTCCCGCACCGTGGCACAGCGCCGGCTCAAAGCGCACGACCCGGAAGGAGAGATGCTGCGGCCGGGCGGCTTGAAGCCTGCTATGCAGGCTTCTGGACGATGACGCCGTACCAGCCCAATCCCGGATAGGTTTCGTACCCGGGAGTCCGCGCGAAGCCGATCGCTTCGCCGGCGGCGGTGATCCGGCTGCCGGCCGTTTCGCCGCTGGACG
>NZ_JCACHA010000168.1:0-3599 GCF_059503625.1 Skermanella sp. | reverse complement strand
AAGCGGCCGAGGAGCGGAAGGAAGGCGGCTATCAATGATCGCCGCCTTCCGTTCCTGACTGACTCCAGCGCGCCATCAGCGTGTTGGAGGGCAGGGACGGATCGACCAGCTTCCGGGCGGTCTCTACCCCGGCGACCGGCAGGCCGTCGGGTTTCAGCACGCCGATCTGGACCAGCACGGATGCCTGATCCCAGTAGATGTGCTCGTTGTAGAGCTTGTCGCCCCGGAAGTTGATGATCGCGATCAGCGGGATTTCGACGTATTTGCCAGTCGGCGGAACGCCGGGCAGCAGCCAGTCGATTTCCCGGTCGTGGGTGAAGCAGAACAGCATTTCGTCCACCACCCGGTCGGCCCCGACGGTGCGGGAGATCGGGACGAGCTTGGTGTCCGCCGGATTGCCGTGGACGAAATGGTTCAGGTAGAAGCGGTGCAGGTCCTTGTAGCCATAGCCGCCGGTCATCGTCGGGATGTGGTTGACATAGGGCTCGGCGACCATGGTCGCCATGGTGTCGTCGACGTTGCGGGTGCCGAACTCGTATTCGCAGTGCTTGTCCCACAGGGCGGAGAGGTCGTAGTGCGGCCCCATCGCCTTGCGGAAGACGGAGATGGTCCTGGAATGGGCCATCATCGCAGTCGGCTTGTCGAACGAGTGGCCCGGCCGGTTGAAGGCATGGCCGGCGCCGGGATAGACGAAGATTTCGACATCCCTCCGCCCGGCGAAGGCTTGCCTGATCTTGTCTATCACCTCGGGCTGCGAGATCCTGTCCTCCGCCCCGAAATGAAGCGTCAGCGGGCACTTGACGGTGCCGGCCTCGCCCAGCAGCTTGTCGATCCCGCCGCCGTAGTATCCGACCGCCGCATCGACATCGCCGCGCGCTGCTGTCAGATAGGCCAGCCGTCCGCCCAGGCAGAAACCGACGACGCCGACCGCCTTGCGGCCGTCCGGGCCGGTGACCTCGGGCATGGCACGGGCGGCGGCGACGGTGGCTAGGATGTCGCGCACGCCCTGATCGATGTCGAAGCGCCCGAGCAGTTCCAGGGCTTTGTCCCGCTCCGCGTCGGAATATCCCAGTTCGACATCCTTCTCGACCCGCCAGAAGACGTCGGGCGCCAGGGCGACATAGCCTTCCTCGGCGTAGAAGTCGGCGACGTCGCGGATATGCTGGTTGATGCCGAAGATTTCCGGCAGCACGATCACCGCCGGACCGTCGCCGGAGCGCGGTACGGATTTGTAGGCGCGGAAGGTTTCGCCCGCCTCGCCCGTGATCTGGATGAATTCGCCGTCCATATCCTGCTCCCCGAGTATGACTGCCGCGCATTGCTGCGATGCGGCATAGTTTCTGCTGTAAACAATCAGTCCAGCATACTGTTATAGGACAAACGAGAAAATGCCGGGAGGGGTGCCTACAGCTTCGTCCGTCCTCCGCCACCGCCTTCCCGAGCAGGTCCCATGCCTCTTCCGCTTCTGGCGCTCGCCGTAGCCTCCTTCGGCATCGGCACTACCGAATTCGTCATCATGGGCCTGTTGCCCAACGTCGCCGCCGACCTCGGCGTCAGCATCCCGTCGGCGGGAATGCTGGTGTCCGGCTATGCCTTGGGCGTCGTGGTCGGAGCGCCCATCCTCGCGATCCTGACGTCGCGAATGCCGCGCAAAACGGCCTTGCTGGCCTTGATGGCCGTGTTCATCGTCGGCAACGCGCTGTGCGCGATAGCGCCGGACTATGCGACGCTGATGGCCGCGCGGGTCGTGACGGCCTTCTGCCACGGTACGTTCTTCGGCATCGGGTCGGTGGTCGCCGCCGGACTGGTTCCGCCGAGCCAGCGCGCCCGCGCCATAGCGCTGATGTTCGCCGGCCTGACGCTGGCGAACGTGCTGGGCGTCCCGCTGGGGACGGCGCTGGGTCAGGCCGCCGGCTGGCGTTCCACCTTCTGGGGCGTGGTCGGCATCAGCGTGCTGGCGCTGCTCGCCATCCTGTTCTGGGTTCCGGCGGTGAAGCATGACCGGTCGGCGAACCTGCTTCAGGAGTTCCGCGTCGTCCGTCGGCCGCAGGTGCTGCTGGCTATGTCGATCAGCGTGCTGGCGTCGGCCAGCCTGTTCAGCGTCTTCACCTATATCACGCCCCTGCTTCAGGAAGTGACCGGCGTGTCGCCGCACGGCGTCACGATGGTCCTGCTGCTGTTCGGCGTTGGCCTGACGATCGGGAACTTCGCCGGCGGCAGGCTGGCGGACTGGAAGCTGATGCCGGCCATCATCGGCATCTTCAGCGTCCTGGTGCCGGTGGTGGCGGCGCTCAGCTTCACCAGCCAGTTTTTGATACCGGCTGTCGTGACGATCGTCCTGTGGGGCGTCGTCGCCTTTGCGCTGGTGGCCCCGCTTCAGGTGCGGGTGGTCGATGAAGCGCATGGCGCGCCCAACCTCGCCGCGATCCTCAACCAGGGAGCCTTCAACCTGGGCAATGCCGGCGGCGCCTGGATCGGCGGCGTCGCGATCGCACAGGGCCTGTCGTACACCGCGATCCCCTGGGTCGGTGCGGCACTGGCCTTGCTGGCGCTGGGAGTGACGGTGCTGTCGAGCACCCTGGAGCGCCGCGAGGACGTGGCGCTGAGCGTCGCGGACCGCTGCTGACGGCCGGGTGGCGGTAAGGCGCCGGAGGGGGATGTAGACACCCCCTTCCAGGCCGCGGAAAGACGCAAATGTCATCATTTTGGACAGCGACGCGCCTTTCCTGAAGAATTATTTCGGAATTTTATCCTAAAACGCTTGTGCCGTCAACCTTTTGCCCTTAGCTGTTCGCATAATGCGAACATCTCGCTTGATGTCATGTTCGCATTATGCGAACATGGTGGCCGTCGGATGCGGTGAGAGAAGATGCAGGTCGAGTACGAAGCACAAGCCGCCAAGGCGCTACGCAAGCTTCCTGCCAACGTGCGAAATCGTATTCGATCGAAGATCGAGCAATACTCCGAAGACCCCAAATCATTATCCAATAACGTGATTCAACTGACCAACTCGGAACTGTTTCGCCTGCGCGTCGGTGATTACCGGGTTATCTTCGCTGTTGAACAAAATACCGTCAGTGTCATGATTGTGATCGACGTTCGCCCCAGAGGAGGAGCTTATGACTGACACCATCACGATTCCTCGCGCGGAGTATGACGCCCTTCACTCACGTTTGGAGGATCTGGAAGACGTGCTGGCAGCCCAACGGGGGCGTACCGGCATCACTCTGCCAGCGGAGTGGGCGAACCGGATCATGGACGGGGAGAGTCCCGTTCGCGTCTGGCGGGAGTATCGCGGTTTGGGGCTTCGGGAACTGGCTGCAAAGGCTGATGTCGGCGCCGGGTTTCTGTCCGATATAGAAAGCGGAAAGCGGGTTGGCTCGATAGCGACTTATCAGGCGTTGGCTCGTGCATTGGATACGTCGATCGACTGGTTGACCATCGATTGAGGCAGTGTAGAAGCTGTCCGTGACCTTATCATCGTAGGTCGTGGTAAATCGAAGGGGGCGCCCGCGAGCAGGGGCGTGGTTGGCGGGGGCCGGGTGGGGTTTGGACGCGCGTCGGAGTTGCTTTTGACCATACTCCCCGCTATTCATCAG
>NZ_JCACHA010000167.1:0-3604 GCF_059503625.1 Skermanella sp. | reverse complement strand
CCGAGCCAGCGCCATCGCGGCGGTCAGCGTGCCGACGACGAACAAACCGCTGCCGAAACCGATCAGGACGGTGCCGATCCGGCACAAGTTGGGCGATTCCATCGGAGCGGAGAAGATCACGGCGGAGAAGGCGAACAGGCCGGCCAGCAGGCCCAGCGCCGCCAGCCGGTACGGGTCGGCTCCCCGGCCCAGCCGGCGGGCGGCCAGCGCGAAGCCAGCCAGTGTGCCGCCGGCCAGCAGGGCCGTCAGTGCCGTGGTCTCGCCGACGGTCAGGTTCAGGATCTGGCCGCCGTATGGCTCCAGCAGGATATCCTGCATGCTGAAGGCCGCCGTCCCCAGCCCGACCGCGACCAGCACCCGCCCGGCGCGTCCGGAGCTACGGAAAGCCGCCCAGGATTGGCTGAAGGACGGGCGCGGCAGGTCGGGCCGGGTGGCTGCGGGGTTGCGGGGCTCCTGCTTCCACAGGGCGATCACGTTGAGCACCACCGTCGCGACGGCGCATCCCTGGACCAGCTGGATCAGGCGCAACTGGCTGAAATCGGCCAGCAATGCGCCGAACAGCAGGGCGCTGACGACCATGCCGGCGAGCAACATGACGTAGAGCAGGGCCACGACGCGCGGCCGGGCTTCCGGCGGAGCGAGGTCGGTGGCGAGCGCCAGACCGGCGGTCTGTGTGGTGTGCAGGCCGGCGCCGACCAGCAGGAAAGCCAACGCAGCACCGGCATGGCCGACCCAAACAGGGCCGGTGGTGTCGCCCGACAGGATGATCAGCGCGAACGGCATGATCGCGAAGCCGCCGAACTGGAGCAGCGTGCCGAACCAGATATAGGGTACCCGCTTCCAGCCCAGGACGGAGCGGTGCGTGTCCGACCGGAAACCGACCAGCGCCCGCAGCGGCGCGAACACCAGGGGGAGTGAGACCATGACTGCTACCAGCCATGTCGGCACGCCCAGTTCCACCACCATGACGCGGTTGAGCGTGCCGTTCAGCAGCACGATCGCCATGCCGACGGAGACCTGGAACAGCGCCAGCCGGAGCAGCCGGCCGAGCGGCAGTTCAGGCGTCGCCGCATCCGCGAAGGGCAGGAAGCGCGGTGTCAGGTATGTCCAGACGCGGGCGACCTTAACCATGAGGCACCAGTTCCAGCGCCTGGGAGGTGTAGAAGCCGCAGGCGATCCGTTCGGACCGCGACGCCTTCCATCCGTCAAGTCCGGTCAGCAGATGGCGGAGCGAGGCTTCGCGGACCGGCTCGATCGCGGGGGCGCGGTTGCCGCGCGGGAACAGCTTGCCGACCGCGTGCATGACCGTCAGCGCCTTGGTGCTGGGCGCGAAGGTGAAGACGACGGACGATCCCGTGCGGTCGGTCAGCAACTCCAGCGCCCGGACCATGTCGGCCGCCTTGTAGTGGATCAGGCTGTCCATCGAGACGATGTGGTCGAACCGGCCAAGGGCCGGGTCCAGCATGTCGCCGACGCGGAAGTCCACCTTGAGGTTGCCGGGCAGCCGGTCGCGCGCCAAGCCGACCAGCGTCGGGGAGAGGTCGATCGCGGTGACTTCGGCCCCGCGCTTCGCCGCTTCCAGCGCCAGCATGCCGGTGCCGCAGCCGGCGTCCAGCAGGCGCATGCCGCGCATGTCGTCGGGCAGCCAGCTCAGCAGGGTGCCGCGCATCCGGTCGCGTCCCTCGCGGACGGTGGCCCGGATTCGGCTGACCGGAGCGTCGCTGGTCAGGCGCGACCAGGCCTCGGCGGCGGTGCGGTCGAAATAGGTTTCAAGCTGCCCGCGGCGCTCGATGTATGAAACGGTTTCCATCAGTCGAACCCCAGCAGGTCGAAGATATCGCGGTCTTTCATGGGCTTGGGCGCCAGCGGCTCGGTCCCGGCCCAGAGCGTGGCGGCCAGCCGCAGATACTCGTTCTGCACCGCTTCCAGCTCGGGGGAAGGCTCCATTTCGAACAGGGTCGCCTTCTTCAGGCGGCTGCGGCGGATCGCGTCCAGGTCGGGGAAGCGGGCCAGGGTGTTCAGGCCGACGACATTGTTGAAGCGGTCGATCTGGTCGGTGCCGGCGCTGCGGTTGGCGATGACGCCGCCCAATCTGACATTGTAATTCTTGGCCTTGGCATGGATCGCGGCGACGATGCGGTTCATCGCGAAGATGCTGTCGAAGTCGTTGGCGGTGACGATCAGCGCTCGTCCGGCATGCTGCAATGGGGCCGCGAAACCGCCGCAGACGACATCGCCCAGCACGTCGAAGATCACGACATCGGTGTCGTCGAGCAGGTGATGTTCCTTCAGCAGCTTGACCGTCTGGCCGACGACGTAGCCGCCGCAGCCGGTCCCGGCGGGCGGGCCGCCGGCCTCGACGCACATCACGCCGTTGTAGCCTTCGAACACGAAGTCCTCGGTCCGCAACTCTTCGGAGTGGAAGTTGACCGTCTCCAGGATGTCGATCACCGTCGGGACCAGCCGCTTGGTCAGCGTGAAGGTGCTGTCGTGCTTGGGGTCGCAGCCGATCTGGAGCACCCGCTTACCCAGCTTGGAGAAGGCGACGGACAGGTTGGACGATGTCGTGCTCTTGCCGATGCCGCCCTTGCCGTAGACGGCGAAGACCTTGGCGGTGCCGAGACTGACGGTCGGGTCCATCTGGACCTGGACGCTGCCTTCGCCGTCACCGTGGCCGATCCTTCCGGGAACCGGACGCCTCGTCAGGATTGTGGTCATGCCGCTGCCTTCTAGTGCTGGGAACTGAAATGCGCCTTGGCGTGATAGAGCGTCTCGATCGTGATGCGCGCGATGCCCTGTTCGCGGGCGAAGCGCTCGGTATTGCGGCGGGCCTTGCCCCGGACGAAGAACGGGATCTTGCGAAGCTCCCGCTCGGCATCGGGCGCCCAGCCGGTGTCGTCCGAGTTGGCAACTTCTGCGACTGTTTCCGGAACGACAGGGCTGACGCTGACGGGGTGGCCGAGATGGGACGGCGCCGCTTCGCCGTGGAACTCGAAGTCGTCGCGGAACATCGCCAGCAGGTGTTCTTCCAGCCCCATCATCAGCGGATGGACCCAGGCGTCGAAGATCACGTTGGCGCCCTCGAACCCCATCTGCGGCGAGTAGCGCGCCGGGAAGTCCTGGACGTGGACGGGGGCGGAGATGACCGCGCAGGGGATGCCGAGCCGCTTGGCGATGTGGCGTTCCATCTGGGTGCCGAGCACCAGATCGGGCTGAAGCTCGGACACCCTGGATTCGACCTCCAGGTAGTCGTCGGTGATCAGCGCCTCGATGCCGTAATGGGTGGCTGCTTCCCGGACTTCCCGCGCCATCTCGCGGCTGTAGGTGCCGAGCCCGACCACCGCGAAGCCCAGTTCGGCATGGGCGATCCGGGCCGCCGCGATGGCGTGGCTGGCGTCGCCGAATATGAAGATGCGCTTGCCGGTCAGGTAGGTGCTGTCGACCGAATGCGAGTACCAGGGGAGGCGCGACGAGCCGGCGACCAGTTCCGCCGGAACCTCGATCCCGGCGACATCAGCCACCTCGGCGATGAAGTCGCGGGTTGCGCCGACTCCGATCGGAACGGTCTTGACGGTCGGCTGGCGGAACGTCCGTTGCAGCCATT
>NZ_JCACHA010000166.1:0-3605 GCF_059503625.1 Skermanella sp. | reverse complement strand
CGGTTTCCTGCTTCGTAGGTTGGGCCAGGGCCCAACACCCGTTTCATCCTCGTCCCTCAAGCCGCGTCCAGCAGGCGGTCCTTGCTGACGGCTTCGCTGACGAACTCGCGGGCGACCTCGCCCTTTCTCATGACGAGGATGCGGTCGGCGAGCGACAGCACGGTTTCCGGCTCGCTGGAAACCACGACGATGCCGATCCCCTGGTCGCGAAGTCCCCGGACGATCTTGACGACGTCGTCCTTGGCTCCGACGTCCATTCCGCGGGTCGGCTCGCTCAGCACCAGGACCTTGGGCAGGTAGGTCAGCCACTTGGCCAGCCCGACCTTCTGCTGGTTGCCGCCGGACAGCGTGCCCAGGTGCTGGTCGACGCGCGGCGGCCGGATTCCCAGGCTGACGACGTGCCGCTCGGCGATCTCGCGCTCGGCATTGGGACGCAGCAGCAGCGGATGCAGCCGGCCCAGGATGCTGATCGACATGTTCTTGTAGAGCGGCTCGTGGCTGAACAGCATCGACCGCCGGCTTTCCGGCACGAATGCCATCCCCGCCCGCCGTGCCGCCGCCGTGCCCTTCAGCGATACCTGCCGGCCCTCGATCGCCACCGTCCCTTTTTCCGGGTGCAGCTTGCCGAACAGCGCGCGGGCCAGTTCGAGCTGGCCGGACCCCATGAAGCCGTAGATCCCCAGCACCTCGCCCGCCCGCACCGTCAGCGACACGTCGCGGAACGCACGCCCAAGCGTCAGGCCGGACGTTTCCAGCACGACCGGGGCATCCGGCTTGCTGTCGAGCATCATCTCGGAAGTGTAGCTTTCCTCCAGGTCCTCGTGCCCCGCCCCGATCATGTGCTCGATCAGGAAGCTCTTGCGCAAGCCCGCCGCCTCGGCCGTGACGATCTTCCGGCCGTTGCGGAAGATCGTCACGGTGTCCGAAACGCCCAGGATGTCGTCCAGGAAGTGGGAGATGAAGATCATGCTCCGGCCGGACTGCCGGAGCGACTGGAGCAGGCCGAACAGCCGCTCGATCTCCGGCGGCGACAGGGCGGAGGTCGGCTCGTCCAGGATGATGATCCGGGCGCCGGAGAACAGCACGCGGCTGATCTCGATCATCTGCTGAAGCCCGATGGGGAGCGATCCGATCGGCACCCTGGGATCGACGTCGATGCCCAGGCTGCGGAGGTGAGCCGCCGCCTGCGCGTTCATGCCCCGCCAGTCGACCCGGCCGAACCGCGTCACCGGCTGGCTGCCCAGGAAGACGTTCTCCGCGACCGACAGGTCGGGCACGATGCTGAGTTCCTGATGGACCATGCCGATGCCGGCCTTCAGCGCATCGCGGGCGGAGCGGAAGTTCCGCTCCTCCCCGTCGATCCGCATGGTGCCGCCATAGTCCGTGTGGACCCCGGCGATGATCTTCATCAGCGTGCTCTTGCCGGCCCCGTTCTCGCCGACCAGACCATGGATCTCGCCGGCGTGAAGGGTGAAATCGACATCCCGGAGGGCGGTGACCCCGCCGAAGGACTTGGATATGCTGGAGAGTTCCAGCAGCGGCCGGTCACCACCAAATACCATTCCGATGCTCCCGGTATTTCACTGAATCGGATCGTCAGATCAGGAAGTGATCCTGCATCCACTGCATGCCGGGCGCATTGGCCTTGGTGACCACGGGACCTTCGGGGATGATGTGCTTGGGAATCCCCTCGCCCGACTTCTCGCCGTTCAGCACGGCCGCGACTCCGGCCAGCACGGCGCCGCCATGGATGCGGCAGGACGGGTTGCGCACCGTCGCGTGCATCCGGCCTTCCGTGACGGCCTGAAGCGCCGGCGGCATCGCATCGACTCCGCCGATCTTGATGTCGGTCCGGTTGCGCGCCTTCATGACGTTCCAGGCGGCCAGCGCCATGTCGTCGTTGTGGAAGAAGGCGGCGTCGATCTTGGGATACTTGGTCAGGTGCGTTTCCCAGATGCGGACGGCCTTGGTCACGTCCCAGTCCGCCGGGGTGGTGTCCAGCACCTCGACCTTGGGGAAGCGCTTGACGACCGACTCGAAGCCTCGCGCACGCCCTTGCGCACCCGTATGGCCAAGGGCGCCCTGGGTCATGATGATGGTGCCGGAGCCGCCGATGGCGTCCAGCAGCGCCTGGGTGACGGAAGCGCCCATGAACTCGTTGTCGGGAGCCAGGAAGCTATGGACGTTGATCTGTTCCAGCGGAGCGATCAGCGTGTCCATGTCGATGACGGGCGTGCCTGCCTCGATCATCTTGTTGACGGGAGCCGTCAGCGTGCCGATGCCGAACGCCTGGATGGCGACGAAGTCCCACTTCTGCGACGCCATGTTGTCGATCGCGGCGCGCTGCTTGGTGGCGCTCAACTCGCCGTCGAACCAGGTGATCTCGACGTTCAGCAGCTTGCCCCACCATTCCGCGGCGCGCTTGCCCTGGGCGCACCAGGTAGCCTGCAAGCCGGCGTTGGAGAAAGCTGCCTTCAGCGGCTTTTCCGACCGGGAAACTTCCTTGGCCATCTCGGCGGCAAGCGCCGGATTGAAGCCGAAGCCGCCGAACAATGCTGCGGATGCACCGGCCGATGCGGCGGCGGCACGGATGAAACTGCGCCGCGACGGCTGCCGCGCTCCTCCCTTGCTGGACATTGGAGTTCCTCCCGAACTGTTATCCCTTGCGGGCCGTACCGCTCGATCGCGGCTCGGTCCGATGCCGAAGCGGAGCCTTTATGGCTTCCATTCCTCCCCGGCGCGGGCAGTGTGACATAGGCTTTTGCGGTCGTAACTCTACCCATCCGGGCTAGGGCGATTGTCGGGAGGCGGCGTGAGGCGATCCCGTGCCGGAGAGACCTTGCCATCCGCAGCCCCATGGCGGGCCAGCTTGCCGTCTACGCTCACGACGACTCATAGTATTATACCATTTTTCAGTATGGCTAAGGCTTAGGCTAAATATGGAAAAGCCATTCGCCCCTACCCCGCTTCCGACACCGAATCCTCCCACCACAGCCTCCGGGGCATCGAAAAAACACCTATCGATATCGCTCCTGCCGCCTACCCCTTTCGGGTGCCGGCATCCTTCAGAAAAATTCCCAGGAAAAAACGGAACCTCAAAAAAGTCATCCGGGATTGGGAAGTAAACCTCGACCCGTTCGTCTCCCGACTGACCGCCATGTGAAGAAGGCGGCTATATATCTTTGGTGGAGGGGTAATTGGGAAACAAAGACGCCACGGCGGGTTTGAAAAAGTTTCTCACTCGCTTGCCTATTTATTCATTGGTCGCTTTTGCAACATGCTTCGCCCTGCCTGGGACCGGCTGGTCCCAAGCCGTGGAAGCCGACCCGCCGCGGCCGATCGGATCCTTGAAGGGCAAGTCCCCCGCCCTCCCCGACCTGTCCGGCGTCGTGTCGAACCTGTCGTGGGTTCAGGCTGCCGGAAAGGCGCTGTTCTGGGATCAGACGGTCGGAAGCGATACCGTCGCCTGCGCCACCTGCCATTTCCGGGCGGGCGCCGATCCGCGCATCACCAATCAGGTGGACCCCGGCCTGTTGGGGGAGACAGCATCTTCGGCGCTTCCAACGGCAGCGGGCTGATGGGCTCGGGGCAGGCTGCGGGACCGA
>NZ_JCACHA010000165.1:0-3607 GCF_059503625.1 Skermanella sp. | reverse complement strand
AGCCCCAGGACGGCGATCTCGGCATCCAGATGCAGCGGCCGCATGTCCCGCTCGATATAGCGCTGGTACCGGGCAAAGGGCGCCGCGAAGCGGGCAAGCATGTTGACGCCGGGAATGTCATGGTTGCCCGGCACGACCAGATAGGGCGCCTCGAACCGGTCGAGGAACGCACGGGCCGCGCGGAACTGGTGGCGGTGGCCACGCTGGGTCAGGTCGCCGCTGACGACGATAAGATCGGGGCCGAGGCTGCGCAGATCTGCCAGAAGCGCCTCCACGACCGCCTCGTCTATCCGGCCGAAATGCAGGTCGGAGATATGGGCGAGTTTTCTCATTGGGCAGGCTGCTTCCAGAACAGGCAATCGGAGGAACACTCCGCCGAAAACGGTTCCGGAAGCGCCGCTGTTCCCTTTTTGGCCGAAACGGTCAGAGGCCCGCCTTCTCCCAGACCTCATGGGTCCAGGCTCCTTCCGGCTTCTTGCTGATGACCGGATCGGACTTGCCGTTGATCAGGACGCCGACGGTGCGCTCATAGGCCGCCGGATCGAGATAGCCGGGCTTCGACCCGCCATCGAACAGCTTGGCGATCTCGCTGATCATCTGCTTCTGGTGCTTTTCGGTCTGGGCGCCCGACGCATCGTTGTCCAGCACGATGCCGACCGCCTCGTCCTGGTTCTTGACGGCATAGTCCCAGCCCTTCATCGACGCCTTGACGAAGCGGGCGAGCTTGTCGACCATCTTCGGGTCCTTCAGCTTGGCATCCAGGGTATAAAGCCCGTCCTCCAGCGTCGCCACACCCTGGTCCTCGTATTTGAAGACGACCAGCTCCGACTCGGGGATACCGGCGTCGATCACCTGCCAGTATTCGTTATAGGTCATGGTCGAGATGCAGGCGGCCTGTTTCTGAAGCAGCGGATCGACGTTGAAGCCCTGCTTCAGGACCTTGATGTCCGGATTGCCGCCGCTGGTGCTGTAGCCCAGCTTGTCCATCCAGGACAGGAACGGGTATTCGTTGCCCGAGAACCAGACACCCAGCGTCTTGCCCTTGAAGTCCGCCGGCTTGGCGACGCCGCTGTCCTTGCGGCATGTCAGCATCATGCCCGACTTGTTGAAGGTCTGGGCGATGTTGACCAGCGGGACGCCCTTCTCGCGGGTCGCCAGCGCCGACGGCATCCAGTCGACCACGACATCGGTGCCGCCGCCGGCGATCACCTGCGACGGGTTGATGTCCGGCCCGCCCGGCTTGATCGTCACGTCCAGTCCCGCTTCCTCGTAGAAGCCCTTGGCGGCGGCCACGTAGTACCCGGCGAACTGCGCCTGGGTCACCCATTTCAGTTGCAGCGTCAGGGCATCCGCCGCCGCCGCACCCGTTACCGAACCACCCATCACCATCGCCGCCGCCGCAGTGGCGATCCCGGCCAGAGCCAATTTCCGCATCACCCAGTACTCCCAGCCTCAGGTCGTTTTTGACGTCATTTGCGAAACGAAGGATGCCAGAACGTGGCTCCCCGCTCGATCACCGAGATGATTCCGTAAAAGGCCGAGCCCACGACCGCCGCCACGGCGATGGTCGCCCACACGATATCGACATTCATCCGCGCGACCTCGGTCGAGATGCGGAAGCCCATGCCGACGATCGGCGTCCCGAAGAACTCCGCCACGATGGCGCCGATCAGCGCCAGGGTGGAGTTCAGCTTAAGCGCGTTGAAGACGAACGGCAGGGCGGCGGGAAGCCGCAGCTTCATCAGCGTCTGCCCATAGCCCGCCGCGTAGGACCGCATGAGGTCCAACTCCATCGCCCCCGCCGCCCGCAGTCCGGCCAGCGTATTGACCAGCATGGGGAAGAAGGTCATCACCACGATCACCGCCGCCTTCGACTGCCAGTCGAAACCGAACCACATGACCATGATCGGAGCGATGCCGACGATCGGCATGGCGCTGATCAGGCTGCCCAGCGGCAGCAAACCGCGCTGAAGGAAGGGCGAGCGGTCGATGGCGACCGCCGTCAGGAAGCCAGCGCCGCAACCCAGGATATAGCCAGGAATGACCGACCGGATGACGGTCTGCTGGAAATCCGCGAGCAGCGTCGGGATATTGCCGGCGAAGGCGTGCCCGATCATGCTCGGCGGCGGCAGCAGGATGCGCGGCACGCCGAAGCCGACCGTCACCATCTCCCACAGCCACAGCAGCAGCACGCCGAACAGCAGCGGCACGGCCAGCCGCGCCGCCCAGCCGTCATGGGGGGCAAGCCCGCCCATCGTCCAGACGCAGGCCGCGACCGCGAGCACGCCGACCGCCAGGGCCGCAACCGGACTCACCGTCAGCAGGCCCAGCGCCGCAAGCCCCAGGACCAGCGTGAGGACCAGCGTCAGCACGACACGGACGATCACAGCCGCCCTCCCCGCAGGCGCGTCAGTCCGCGCTCCGCCAGCCCGACCGCTCCGACCGCCGCCACGGCCAGGAAGGCCGACATGAACAGCGCCGCCCAGATCTGGATCGTCTGCCCGTAATAGGACCCCGCCAGCAGCCGCGCGCCCAAGCCCGCCTGCGCACCGGTCGGCAGTTCCGCAACGATGGCGCCGACAAGGGACAGCGCGATAGCGACCTTCAGGCTAGGGAACAGGAAGGACATGCTCGACGGCCAGCGCAGCTTGGCGAAGGTCTGTGCGTCGGTCGCACTATAGGTCCGCATCAGGTCCAGTTGCAGCGGATCGGGCGAGCGCAGCCCCTTCACCATGCCGATGGCTATGGGAAAGAAGCTGAGATAGCCGGAAATGATCGCCTTCGGCAGCAATCCGGTGAACCCGAGATTGCCGAGCACGACGACGATCATCGGTGCTATCGCCAGGATCGGGATCGTCTGCGACGCGATGATCCACGGCATCAGCGAGCGGTCCAGCACCGTCACATGGACGATCCCGATCGCCAGCAGAACACCCAGGGCAAGCCCAAGGGCGAAGCCCGCGACCGTCGCCGACAGGGTCACCTGCGCATGGTAGACGAGGCTCCGCTTCGACGTGACCGGCCGCCCGAAGACGGAATCATAAAGCTCGACCGCGACCTGATGGGGGGCCGGCAGGACGGGCCGCTCCATCGCCCAGGTGCCTGCGACCAGTTCGGACACGCCCCAGTCCGTCCCGCCCCGGTTCAACCGCTCGGTAACCTGCGGCGCGTTCAACCAGACCGCCGCGACGTACCAGACCGCCAGCAGCACCGCCAGGACGGTCAGCACCGGCAGGACCGCACCGTCCCGAGCAAGCCTCTTCCGGGCCGCCGGAGCCGCTAACCCGCCCAGCACCGCGTCAGTCATAGCTGTGACCCGCCCGCAGGGCCACGCGAACCCGGTGCGCGATCTCCAGGAATTCCGGCGTCTCGCGGGCGTCCAGGTCTCGGTCGGTCGGCAGGTCGCTGTCGATCACCTCCAGGATGCGGCCCGGACGCGGCGACATCACGACGATCTTCGACGACAGGAAGACCGCTTCCGGGATCGAATGGGTGACGAAGATCACAGTGATCCCGGTCTTCTCCCATAGCCGCAGCAGATGGACGTTCAGATTGTCGCGGGTGATCTCGTCCAGCGCGCCGAACGGCTCGTCCATCAGCAGCAGCG
>NZ_JCACHA010000164.1:0-3612 GCF_059503625.1 Skermanella sp. | reverse complement strand
GCGCCAGGCGAACGAGATCCTTCGCAAGGCGTCGGCGTATTTCGCCCAGGCGGAGTTCGACCGCCCGTTCAGGAAATGATCGCCTTCATCGACGAGCATCGCGCCGTCCACGGGGTCGAGCCGATCTGCAAGGTTCTGCCGATCGCCCCGTCAACTTATCACGCCTATGCCGCCCGGCGGACGGACCCATCCAGGGCGCCGGCCCGGTGGCGAAGCGACGCCGAGCTGAGCTTGGCTATCCGGCGGATCTGGGGTGAGAATTTCCAGGTCTACGGGGTCCGGAAAGTCTGGCGGCAGTTACAACGCGAAGGCATTGACGTGGCGCGTTGCACGGTGGCCCGCCTGATGAGGCGGATGGGTCTGAAAGGGGCGACACGAGGCAAGGCGGCGCGCACCACGATCAGTGACCGGTCGGCGCCGTGCCCGCTTGACCGGGTGAACCGTCAGTTCCAGGCACCATGTCCAAATGCCTTGTGGGTCGCCGATTTCACGTTTGTGGCGACGTGGCAAGGCTTCGTCTACGTCGCCTTCGTCATCGACACGTTTGCCCGGCGGATTGTCGGCTGGCGGGTCTCGCGCACCGCCCATGCCGGCTTTGTCCTGGATGCCCTGGAGCAGGCGCTTCACGACCGCCGTCCGGCCAAAGGCAGCGGCCTCATCCACCATTCCGACCGCGGGTCGCAATATGTTGCTATCAAGTACACCGAGCGTCTCACCGACGCTGGCGTCGAACCGTCGGTCGGCAGCGTCGGCGATTCCTATGACAACGCCTTGGCCGAGACGATCAACGGCCTCTATAAGACCGAGGTGATCCGACGCCGCGGGCCATGGCGCAACTTGGAAGCCGTCGAGTTCGCCACCCTGGAATGGGTCGACTGGTTCAATCACCGGCGCCTGCTCGAACCCATCGGCAACATTCCACCCGCCGAGGCCGAAGCGCGCTACTATGCTCAAACCGAGGACGTCGCCAGGGCGGCGTGACTCAACCAAATCGGCCTCCGGGAACCCGGTACGGTTCACAGCGCGCAGGCGACGAAAGTCTTGCCGATGCCGGTCGGGCCGGTCACCAGCAGCGGCTGGTGCTCGCGCACCCAGCGGCAACTCGCCAGATCGCGCACCAGCGTGCGGTCGAGACCGCGCGGCGTGCGCCAGTCGAGATCCTCCAGGCAGGCGGTTTGTCGCAGTCGGGCCCGCTTCAGCCGGCTGGCCAGGGCGGTGTTGGCACGCTCCGCCGTCTCGCGCTCGACCAGCAGGGCAAGCTGGTCGTCGAAGCTGAGCTGGCCGCGTTCGGGGTGGCGCTCGAGGTCTTCCAGGCCGCGCGCCATGCCGTACAGGCGCAGCCGGCGCAAAGCCTCGTGGGTCGGGTGCTTCATGGTCTCGGGTCCTTGTTCAGTTCCGGTAATAGGAGGGTCCGCGCAGGTTGGCGTGCTCGCCAAGGCCGTCGGATGAGACCGGCGGCGGGTCGCCGGTGACGAGCCAGCGCTGGACGTAGCGCCAGGATCGGACGTTGGCTTCCAGGGCAACCTGGCAGGCCTGTTCCAGCCGGGCAGCGCCATGAGCGCCGCCAAGCCGAAGCAGGCCGAGACCGGCACGCACCGCCTGCTCGCGGTGCTCCGCCGCCGCCAGGATGCGCTCGAACAGCAGGGCCGCCGCCGATCCGATCGCGGCGAACTCGGCCTGGAGATGTTCGGGGGTGTAGCGCGCCACCGCACGATGGGAGGCCGGCTGGTGGGCTTCCAGCGTCGTCCGGCTGCCGGCGGCGGCACGAGGATGGCAGGCGATGCGCCGCCCGCGCAGGAAGATGCTGATCAGGGCGGCGGTCGCGTGGACATCGACCGCCTTGCCGATCGCGGTGTAGGGCACCGAGTAGGCGGCGCCGTCGATCACGACATGGTAATCGGGCGCCAGCTTGTAGCGGCTCCAGGCGCCCGGGACGAAGCGGTCCGCCGGCAGCGGTCGCAGATGGGCACGCTCCTGCTCGGCCAGAATCCGGGTCCGGGACGTGGTCCTGTCGCCGCTCAACGGTGCGGCGTTCAGTGCGGCCAGACGCTCCCGGATCGCGGCGTTGGCGGCGTCGAGACTGACGAAGACGGTGTCGCGAACTGGCGCCAGGATGCGCCGCTCAACCTGCAGAACCGCGTTCTCGACCGCCGCCTTGTCCCGAGGCTGACGCACCCGCGTCGGAACGACGGCGACCCGGTAGTGCTGGGCGAGATCGCGGTAGCCCGGATTGATGGCGGGATCGTAGAAGGAGGCGTGACTGACGCCGACCTTGAGATTGTCGGGCACCAGGCGGGCCGGAACGCCGCCAATATGCTCCAGCAGCCTGACATGGGAGGCCAGCCAATCCTCCGACCGCTGGGTCCAGGTCGCTTCGGCGTAGATGTAGCCGGAATACGGCAGGCAGGCGACAAAGATCTGTGCCGGACGGGCTTCGGCGCCGACCCCGATCATCAGGGTCATGCCGGCGTAATCGACTTCCAGCGCGTCGCCCGGCAGATGGTCGCGCCGCAGCCGGGGAACCGCCCGGGCGGCCTGCCAGTCCCGGAACCGCTGGACGAACTGGGTGTAGCGGTAGCCGTCCGGATGGCAAACCAGATACTCCTACCAGAGCAACTGGAGCGTCACGCCCTGCCGGCCCAGTTCCCGCTCCACCGCCGCCCAATCCGGCAGCGGTCGTGACGGTATCGCCGGCGGCGGAAACAGTCGCCGCTCCAACTCCGCGTCGCTCCACTCCCTGATGTCGCCAAAGCGCAGTTCCGCGCTCTCGAGACGGCGCAGATAATCGCGCACCGTCGTGCGCGGCATCCGGCACGCCGCCGCGATCCGCCGAACGCTCGCCCCGAACTCATCGCGCAGCCGCAAGACTTCCCTGATGCGTCGCATGTCCGATCTCTCCCGCGGCATCCCACCCTCCCTGCCCATCATCGCAAGGACCAAAGTGTAGAGGCCGGTGCTGGATCAGACGCTGCCCAACTCTACTCCCACGCGTGGGCGAAATCACCGAAACGGCAGGGCGGTTTGGACCGAAACAGGGGGGCGCTTTCCCCCGAAATCAAAGGGCGGATTCCGCCGAAATATGCAGGCCTGGTAGGCGTCGAGCAGTCGCCCATCGGCGCGGCCAAGGCTGTCAAGCCGGGCATGCAGCCTCTGTTCAGCCCCTTCTCCCTGGTCCGGATCCCGCTCCCAATCGTTGGCAAGATGCTGGAACTGGGCGAGCAGTCGATCGGGACTGCCGAGCAGATCCCGGACATGATCCCATACAGCACTTTCCAGAGTCTCGCCATCGACCAGTGCCCGGGGACAGGGCACTTCCCGGGCCCTCATCACGGGGTCCTTTCCGGAGCACTGATAGCAGTGGCGTTCGCCCCCGGCTCTCGGTCTCGTTCTGCCGAACATGGCCAAGCCGCAGGCGCCGCAGGTCAGCAGGCAGCGAAGAAGGTAATCGTGCTTCTTGTTGTTGCGAAACGACAAGGCGGCGTTGCGGGCCAGTTGGGCCTGCGCATGATCCCAGGTTTCCTGGTCGACCAGGGGCGTCACGGGGATGGCGATCCACTGCTCCTTCGGCCTCAGCAGCCGGTGACCTCGGCCGTGATAACCGGGTTTACGGCT
>NZ_JCACHA010000163.1:0-3617 GCF_059503625.1 Skermanella sp. | reverse complement strand
CGGATTCATCCGGTCACCCACACCATCATGCGCCAGGGCGTGCCGGCGATCATCAATCCGTACGACCTGTTCTCTCTGGAAGAGGCGCTGCGGCTGAAGGACCGGTTCGGCGGCCGCGTCACGGTCCTGACCATGGGACCGCCGATGGCGGAAGCGTCGCTCAGGAAGGCCCTGTCCTTCGGCGCGACCCACGCCGTCCTGCTGACCGACCGCAAGTTCGCCGGTTCCGATACCCTCGCGACCTCCTATGCCCTGACCTCGGCGATCCGCAAGCTGCATGAGGAAGAGCCGGTCGACATGGTGTTCTGCGGCAAGCAGACGATCGACGGCGATACGGCGCAGGTCGGCCCCGGCATCGCGACCCGCATGAACATGCAGCAGTTGACCTATGTCGCCAAGATCGAGGACGTGAACCTGGAGAGCCGGGAGATCACGGTCCATCGCCGGTCCGAAGGCGGCGTGCAGGTGTTGAAGAGCCAGTTGCCGGCCATGATCACGATGCTCGAAGGCTCCAACACGATGCGCTTCGGCACCATGGACGACATGTTCCGCGCTGCCCGGACGCCGCTGATGAACTGGAACAAGGACACCTGCGTCGACGACGAGACCAAGGTCGGCCTGAAAGGCTCGCCCACCGTCGTTTCCAAGGTGTTCGTGCCCAAGCCGCGCGCCCAGAAGGCGAAGATGGTCACGGCCGAAGGCGGTTCTCCCGCGCTCGCCGCCGCCGCGGTGGACATGCTTTTCACGACCTATCCGAAGCTGGCCACCGATCTGGCGGGGTAGTGGGGCGGCGCCTGGCTGGCTGCCGGCACCCCTCGATCCGATCCGATTTCGCACTGGTCCGCTGAACCCCCTGATTTGAGACTGTGAGGCTGACATGAGCCAAGCGCCTGCCAATCCACCCCCCGCAAAGAAGGCCGCCGGCGGCCGGAAGCTTGAACTTCCCGAAGAGTTGAAGGTCTACAAGGGCGTCTGGGTCATCGTCGAGCAGGAGCGCGGCAAGGTCCACACCGTCTCGTACGAGCTGCTCGGCGAAGCGCGCAAGCTGGCGGACAAGCTGGGCGTCGAAGTGGGCGCCGTGGTCCTGGGCGCTCCCGGTCCCTTCATTAACGAGATCTCGGGCGAGGCCATTTCCTACGGCGCCGACGTGGTCTCCACCGTGCTCGACCCTGTTCTGGCCGAATATCGCACCGAGCCGTATTCCAAGGTGATGACCGACGTGGTCAATACCTTCAAGCCGGAAATCGTGCTGCTGGGCGCCTCCACCCTGGGCCGCGATCTGGCCGGCGCCATCGCCACGACGCTGCTGACCGGCCTGACCGCCGACTGCACCGAACTGGACATCAGCGCCGAGAACCGCAGCCTGGCCGCCACCCGCCCGACCTTCGGCGGCACTCTGCTCTGCACCATCCAGACGCTGGCCTACCGGCCGCAGATGGCGACGATCCGGCCGCGCGTCATGCAGATGCCTGAAAAGGATCTGACCCGCACCGGCCGCATCGTCGAAGTCACCCCGAACCTTGCCGAAGAAGTCTTCGTCACCAAGGTGCTGGACTTCATCCCTGACCGTGACCAGCAGGAAGCGCAGCTCGCTTTCGCCGACATCATCATCGGCGGCGGCAAGGGCTTGCAGAAGCCCGAGAACTTCAAGCTGATCTGGGATCTGGCGGAAGTGCTGGGTGCGGAAGTCGGGGCTTCCCGTCCCTGCGTCCAGGCCGGCTGGGTATCCGGCGACCGGCAGATCGGCCAGACCGGCAAGACGATCCGTCCCAAGCTCTACATCGCCGCCGGCATCTCCGGCGCCATCCAGCATCGCGTCGGCTGCGAAAATTCCGACGTGATCCTCGCGATCAATTCCGACCCGAACGCACCGATCTTCGACTTCGCCCATCACGGCATCGTCGGCGACGCGCTGCAAATTCTCCCGGCTCTGACGGAACAGTTCCGCCAGCGTCGTCTGGTCAACCGCAAGGCGAGCTGACCACCGCCAGAGGAGTGCCTGACATGGTTGAAAAATTCGATGCCATCGTCGTCGGCGCCGGTCCTTCCGGCAACTCGGCGGCGTATACCCTGGCCAAAGCCGGCCTGAGTGTTTTGCAGATCGAGCGCGGCGAATATTCCGGTTCCAAGAACGTCCAGGGCGCCATCATGTACGCCGATGCCCTGGAAAAGATCATCCCCGATTTTCGCGAGGATGCTCCGCTGGAGCGGCATATCATCGAGCAGCGGATCTGGCTGCTGGGCGACGACAGCTATATCGGGACCAATTACCGGTCCGACAGCTTCAACAGCGAGAAGCCGAACCGCTACACGATCATCCGCTCCCAGTTCGACCGCTGGTTCAACGAGAAGGTCCGGGAAGCCGGCGCTCTCGTCATCTGCGAAACCACCGTCACCGAACTGCTGCGTGACGCCAACGGCAAGGTCTACGGCGTCCGCACCGACCGCGTGAACGGTGAAGTCCACGCCGACGTGGTCATCATGGCCGACGGCGTCAACGCCCTGCTGGCCCGCCGCGCCGACTTCCAGAAGGAACTTCCGCCGGAGAATGTGGCTCTGGCGGTCAAGGAAATCCACTTCATCGATCCGGCCTTGATCGAGCAGCGCTTCCAGGTCAAGGACGACGAAGGCGTCGTCATCGAGATCATGGGCAAAGTCACCGGCGGCATGGTCGGTACCGCCTTCCTGTATACCAACAAGGAATCGCTGACGATCGGCATCGGCTGCCTGATCTCCGACTTCAAGGAAAAGGGGATCACGCCCTACAAGCTCCTTGAAGACTTGAAGAACCATCCCGTGATCAAACCGCTGATCGAAGGCGGCGAGGTCAAGGAATATGCCGGCCACCTGATCCCCGAGGGCGGCTACAAGGCGGTTCCGCAGTGCTACGGCGACGGCTGGATGGTGGTCGGCGATGCAGCCCACCTCAACAACGCCGCCCACCGCGAAGGCTCCAACCTTGCCATGACCAGCGGTCGTTTCGCCGCCGAAACGGTCATCGAGCTGAAGAAGCAGGGCAAGGCGCCGGTGGCGTCCAACCTGGCGCTCTACAAGAAGAAGCTCGACGACAGCTTCGTCCTGAAGGACCTGAAGAAGTACCGCAACCTGCCGGGCATCATGCACATGTCGCCGCAGTTCTTCGGTGCCTACCCGGATCTGCTGAACGGCGCCGCCCACGACCTGTTCACGGTCGACGGCGTCGATAAGAAGACGAAGGAAAACAAGATCCTGAAGTCGTTCGTCAAGCGGCGGTCGGTCTTCGGTCTGATGGGTGACGCATTCAAGCTGGCGAGGGCTTTCCGATGAGCATAATCAAGGTCGAAGACAAGCTTTATCAGAACCGGTACATCGTCGACGAGAACCGGCCGCATATCCAGATCAAGGACGCTGACGTCTGCGCCACTCAGTGCAAGACCCAGCCCTGCACCTTCTGCTGCCCCGCTAACTGCTATTCGGCGGAAGAGGACGGCAAGGTCAATCTGGTGACCGACGGCTGCCTGGAATGCGGCACCTGCCGGGTGATCTGCCAGGACAACGGCAACATCTCGTGGAACTACCCGCGCGGCGGCTACGGCATCAGCTACAAGTTCGGCTGATCCGCATTCTGCAAGAGCGGT
>NZ_JCACHA010000162.1:0-3627 GCF_059503625.1 Skermanella sp. | reverse complement strand
GTCGACCACCGTACCAGTCAGTATAAAAACAACATGATCGAACAGAATCACCGGGGCATAAAAGGACGCTATCGACCGATGCGGGGATTCAAGAACTTCGATGCGGCTCATCGCTTCTGCCGCGCCTTCGACGAGATCCGCAACTTCCTGCGACCGGCTACCTACATCAACCAGAACGTCTCTCTCGCTCGTCGACGGGTCATCCACGTCCAGCGCGTGGCTGCGCTGCGGGACCTGATCTCCGCCGCATGATACGGCTTCTGGTAATCAGACGCCTGCCTGCTGCGCAACTGGCCCCAAAACCTGACAGAACCATCCGACGTTGCCTTGTCCCGCCGGCTGGAACAGCCATAAGGCTGAGGGTTCCCGTGGAACGCAACAACGCCCAGCAGCGAGGCCTGGCTGGCGCAGGCTGGCACTCGTCCCGATAACCAGAAACTCGTCAGACGGGTGCTGCCGGTCCCTCACCCCTGATGCGATCATCACCGTCAAGGCTCCCGCTGATCGGCACGTTTGCGTCGGTGCTGGCCCGAACCCGCTCGGTGTCCGATCCTGCTTCTAGCGCCGACCGGACCTTTGATCGTCCTGGATCGTGGCGGTCAGGACGCGCCTGGAACCGTCACGCTCGATGGTCAGGGCCACCGCCTGCCCGACGCGCTTCAGTCCGACGTGATTGCGGACCTGAGTGGAGCTGTGAACCTGGACCCCGTCGATGGCGACCACGACGTCGCCGCGCCGCAAACCCGCACGCTCGGCCGGAGATCCCGGTTCGACCTGGGCAACGACGGCGCCCTCGGAGGTGCCGACCTGCAGTGCGGTGGCGATCTCGGGCGTGAGGTCCTGCACGGCGATGCCAATGCGTCCGCGGCGGACCTCGCCATACTCGATGATCTGGTCCATGACGGCACGCGCCATGTTGATCGGCACAGCGAAGCCGATACCGACATTGCCCCCACTGGGTGCCAGGATGGCGGTGTTGATCCCGACCAGACGGCCGCGCAGATCGACCAGCGCACCGCCTGAATTGCCGGGATTGATCGAGGCGTCGGTCTGGATGAAGTCCTCGTAGCCTTCGACGCGGAGACCGCCGCGCCCCAGAGCGCTGACGATGCCCGAGGTGACGGTCTGGCCAAGACCGAACGGATTGCCGATCGCCACCACATAGTCACCGACCTGCAGTCGATCGCTGTCCCCGAGCGGCACCGCCTGAAGCCCCTGGCCCTGGATCTGCAGCACGGCGATGTCGGTCCCAGGATCGCGCCCAACCAGCCGGGCTGGGTAACGCTGGTTGTCTTTGGTGGTGACTTCGATCGCGTCGGCTTCCGCGACGACGTGATTGTTTGTCAGCACATAGCCCCGGCGCGCATCGACGACGACGCCGGAGCCGCTCGCGGACGTCTCGCGCGGCTGCTGCGGCATGTCCGGCAGGTCGAAGAACCGCCGGAAGAATGGATCATTGAACAGCGGGTTCACGCTCGGTCCCCGCGCCCTCACCGCGATATTGACCACGCCGGACGTGACCTCGCGGAGCATGGGAGCCAGCGTTGGGACCGCCGGCTCCTGACTTGCCGCGGGCACGGGCAGTGCCACCCCCCAGACGATCAGGGCGACGGCAAGCGCATGAGCGATTGGGACGAAGATCGAGGAGTTTGCTGCAACCATGTTGTGACCACTCTGCTGTGCGTTCCAGTTTGTCGATCTGCCAGCGTCGCAAGCGGACTCGCAAGACGACGGTGGAGCTATTCCCGCGGCAGTCATATCAGTCCGGCGACAGATGCCGCCGAACCGGCGCAGCCCCTGTCCGAACACACTGTCCGACCGATCCGCATCATGCGCGGCTGACGAACGGCGTCCAACCGTCGCGCAGGGAGTTCCGCTCCCAGCATTCGGAAGACCGGCCGGACAGCCGTTTATCGTGGTCGATCACGTCGCCAGGCCGCGAAGCAGCGGGGATGCGATCAGCACCAGCAGGCCGAGTGCGGCCGAAGCGGCCGCCTCGTCCCACCGGGTGAGATGTGGTGCCAGGATTGCTTCCTCGCGCAGACCCGCGCCGATGGCGGCTATGATGGCGCCCAGAAGCAGAAAACCCGCCAGCTTGATCGGCATCACCTCCCCTGGGTAGTGAGAAGCGAAGAACAGGCAAAAAGCCACCGTCAGACCCCAACGGATCAGGTGCTCCTGATTGGGATCCACCGGTTCCTGATCGTTCGGGTCGATCCAGTCGTTCCAATTCCACCGGTCGGGCGTGCGCATGGCGGGCCTCCGTCAGGCAACGCGAAGTTCACCGGAAAACCGGGAGCCGGAAACCTGGGAGACGTTCGCGTTCGCCGGAATTGGAGGCAGCATGGCCTCCTCCACCGACGCCATATCTTGGGCCGGCTCGGCGGATTTTTCGTTCTGGTCCCAGCATCTCGGATTAGCCAAATGATCCAGGGTCGCAAGCAAGTGCCGATCCGGACCCGCGTTACCCCACCACTGGGCACCTGCCTCGAAGGTTACCAGGCATTCCTGCATCCACTGCATCCAGAGGCCGACCGGCTCGTCCTGACAGGGGACGTCCCCGTGCCGTTCAACCTTGCCCGACATGGCCGTGCTGCTGCCCGGCTCATGTTTGATGGTCATTTTGCCTGGAGGATCCCCGGACATGGAAAATGCTGAAGCAACGTCATTGGCGGCGGTCGATCGATCCAGCAACGATACCTGATCCGGCGCGATCACCCGGTTCGTGGTGTTCGACGAATGAGTTTTCCTGTCAATTCGCACAAGGTTCGTCCGCATGGCAGTCTCCCGACACCTGGAGGATGCCGGCGCGCCGCCCGCCGGACCGGAGGTGCGGCGCACCGGTCCTGTTATGACGCGTTGATCTGGATGCGCCTGGCCTTGTTCGCCATCCTGGGCGACTTGGGCAGCGCCACCGTCAACACGCCGTTGCTGACCGAGGCGGTCACCTGGTCCTCGGCCACCTATAGCGCAGGGCGCGATCGAGCAGATCGAGCAGTTGATCGTAACCGACAGGCGGTCGAAACAGGGGGGCAAAGTCGATCATGCCCATAGCCACATCCTCCTCTTGAGCAACATGGGTACGAGCGCGCCATGAAGGGGCGCCATGGTTGCCGATCCCTCACGGGCTCCGGCGATTGTGATCTAGGTAGCGCGTGACCCCGTTCAAGGGGGTTTGGAACACAGGCCGCTGCTGACCTTCAAGGTGTCCGTCCCTTGGCTGATTTTGCGCCCAGACATCCCGCCAATGTCTTGAAGCGCCAACGGAATTGCACAAATCCAATCACGCCAGGACTGCGGATCCGGCACGGGCCTGCCGCCCTGCGGGGGCCTTCCATAACCATGTTGCTCAAGAGGAGGATGTGGCTGTGAGCATTTTCCATCCGGTCATGGACCAAGTTTGTGGCGGGACGATCATCTCAACCCTCGCAACTGATAAGACGCACGAACCCCCTGGCCGCAACACCGCCGTGCCGCTCCAGCAGGATCGGATCAAGGTTCAGGACCCAGCATCCTGGGCGGACACGCCACCGGCAGCGGATGATCCTCTCGACCTTGCGATCGAGTTGACCTTTCCGGCCAGCGACCCTCCGGCCATTACCTCTCTTCTCGGGGTCGGTTCGGCTC
>NZ_JCACHA010000161.1:0-3636 GCF_059503625.1 Skermanella sp. | reverse complement strand
TCCAGGGCGATCCTCAGCCGCGTCTCGTCATAGGGTTTGCCGACGAAGCCGACCGGCCGCGCCGCTTCCGCGCGCGCCATCGTGCCCTTGTCGCTGAAGGCGCTCATGAACAGGGAGGGGATGCCCCAGCGCTCCCGGATCTCGATCGCGGCCTCTATGCCGTCGGTGCCCTGGGCAAGCCGGATATCCATCAGGATCAGGTCGGGACGGTAGTCCTCGGCCGCCATGACGGCCCCGGGACCGGATACCGCCTTGCCGCAGACCGTGAAGCCGAGATCCTCGACCATCTCCTCCAGAAGCATGGCGGGAATGGCTTCGTCCTCGACGATAAGGATACGGATGGCCTGCCCATCGTCAGGTTCCTGCCGGTCCGAAGGCTGGGGAACGCTGCGTCGGGTGTGTACAAGTCGAAGCTTTGGGAGTGCATGCATCGGACCGGACTTTGACTTTCAGGACGGTAGTGGCAGCGAGATCAACACCGCAGCGCGGAAATAGTTTTGGTCTCCACCATGGAGTTGCTCAAACGTGTCACCAATCAACCGATAGCGCTAGACGGCAGGCGCTCAACCGGCCGCGGCGATGATGAACTTCGTTCCTCCACTGTCGGATGCGCATGAAAGCTCGGCGCCGACCTGACCGAGCAGGGCGGAAACCATCCTCATGCCGAGACTCTTCGTCGCCGCCGGATCGAAGCCGGAGGGCAGGCCGACGCCCTCGTCGGCCACCACGACCTCGAACGAGCCGTCCTGGGCGGAGCGGAACTGGACGTGGATGGCGCCGCGCGTACCGACCGGATAGGCGTACTTGACGGCGTTGGTGACCAGTTCGTTGACGATCAGCGCCAGCGGGATCACCTTGTCGGTCGGCAACTCGCGCGTGTCGGCATGGACGTCGATATGGTGTCCCTGCTCGATCATCGCGGAATGGGAAAGGTCTGCGCACAAGTCGCGCAGGAACTGGCCGAACTCGACCACGCCGACCTTGTCGGTCTTGTAAAGGCGCTCATGGACGCGGGCAACGGTGGCAACGCGGGCGCAGGCCTCGTCGAAATGGCGCCGGGTCACCGGGTCTGCGATCTGCCGGCTTTCCAGCCTGAGCAGGCTGGACACGAGTTGCAGGCTGTTCTTGACGCGGTGGTTGACCTCCCGCAGCATGAGGTCCTTCTGGATGATCGACCGGCGCAGCTCGAGCAGCGCCATGACCTGCCGCGCCAGACTGTGCAGCGCCGCCTTCTGCTGCTCGTCCAGAACGCGCGGCTTGGTGTCCAGGACGCAGATGGTGCCCAGCGCGTATCCGTCGGTCGTCTCCAGCGGCACCCCTGCGTAAAACCTCATATGGGGATCGCCATTGACCAGGGGATTGCCGACGAACCGCTCGTCCTTAGTCATGTCCGGAACGACGAAGATGTCCTTCTGCCGGATCGCATGGGTACAGACGGATATGTCCCGCGGGGTCTCGCTCACGCCCAGGCCGATTTCCGACTTGAACCACTGCCTGTCCGCATCGACGAAGTTGACCACCGCGATCGGGGCCTGGCAGATATAGGCGGCAAGGCAAGTCAGGTCGTCGAACTCCGCCTCCCGCGAAGTATCCAGGATATTGTACCGGTGTAGAGCTTCGAGCCGCTGGATCTCATCGATCTGCCGCCCTGGTATTGCGCTGCCCATCAAGCTTACAGGTCCCAAAATGTCACGATATCACCCGGCATACCCTTTCCGGATGTTGTCCCAATGTCGTGATGATGCATGGAATTAGTGCTAAGAAAAGCACATTTCCGACATACCCGAACGCGCAACTGGAAGGGAAGGATGCCCATTCCAGGAGAACGGGCATCGCTCGCGGTTTGTTGCCGAAAATCTGTGGGGTTAGCCGTCCGGTATCAGGCGGCTTCTTCCCGGCTCGACGCCGGCCCGCCTGATCCTGAACCGCCCGATCCCGAATCGTCGGGCATCGCCAAGTCCAGATGCGTGCCGGTCGCGTGGGCATAAAGCAGCAGATCGTTCAGCAGTTCCGTCTCGGCATCGGCGGAATCCTTGCGCCGGATCGCGACAAGGCGGTCCAGCGCCTTTATGTTGAAGCCGGCCGACTTCGCCTCGCCCTTGAGGTCCTTGAGGTCGCTTTTCAGTCCATCGATCTCGTTCAGCAGATTTTCCATACGGTCGGCGAACTGCTTCAACTGTTCTGCCGTCGTCGCACCAGAGTCGATCAAGGTTAACTCCATTGGATAAGGGGAGCGCCGTCATACCGGCAGGAGCGGCCGCTGGCAACAGGCCGGTTGCGGAACGTTCGCCTGTCCGGGGCGGTTGAGAAAGCAGGCGGCCGCCGCCTATCGGCGGCCGTTTTCCCAACAACCAGCAACGAGGCAGGAAATGGTCGACTCACTGTCAGCCTCCGATGGTCAGGCCGGGCGCTATCTCGAGAACACCCCGGAACATCCCTACATCCCCTACGACGCACCGAGCGTGCGCGGCCGTGCCCGCATCACCAGCGGCAGGGGCGGACACCAGGATACCTCGGCGGCATGGTCGCCGGGAGGCGTCAGCGACGTCATCCGCGAACACCCCATTCCCTTCGTGATGTTCGCCGCCAGCGCCGGCATCCTGCTCGCCGCCTGGATGGGCTACCGCCGCTATGGCGTACCCGACGGCATCCGCGGCAACATCCCGGGCATGCGCGGGGCCCGGTCGGACAGGACATCGGTCGGATGGGCCATGCCGGACGGCTCCGCCTCGCATTCCGACACGATCACGGGCGAGGCGGCCGACATGCTGGGCCAGACCAGCCGTGAGAACCCTCCGCCACGGGCGACCGGGCGCGTCGTGCGCAGGGAAACGGACGCACCTATCTTCGATCGCCCCTGATCGCGGTCCGATCGGCGGAAACGTGCCGTCGCGGCGGTGGGCAAAACCCGCCGCTGTGACTGCCTCCGTCCGCCCCCGGCACTGCAATCCCCCAAATTTGTCTCAATAATATCCACTACTATAGTAAAAGAACCGATTTGAAACAGTCTTGTTGGCTTTTTGTGTAATAAGACTTCTTCATTACCATCAGAACATCCGTAGGTACTTATTAACGCACTATAAAGCCGTGCCGGACAACCGGCAGCGGTGGTTTTTCATGCCCGGGCGGCCCGGCAACCCGTCAGGAATTTGGCAACCTTTTGACCCGATCCTCGAATCCGACCGCCGTTGCCCTCCGCAGCTGTGGTTCAAGCATAGAAACAAGATGGAAGCTGCAACGAAATTGATAGTGAATATGCCGGAAAACTCACAGGATTAGCCTTTCAAAGTCACAGCAATTCTCATCGAGGTCACATCTTTGCCACGTCAAATTTCAGTGCATTTCGAATACATTCGCCGCTGGGAGAAAAGCAAATCTGCACTCAGTTAAGTGAAATTTAACGTTTGAGTGCTTGAATACATTCCAGGAAGCCCTGTAGCTGACGTTATGCTTGATCTGCTGTAGGAGTACTGGGCTAAACAGGCCCTCTTCCCTGACAAAGACTTGTTGGAGTGCGAATTTGCAGTTCGCCCATGGATCAACTCGTGCCTGAAGACATGAACCGGAAGGACCGGATCGGCGGGCGGAATTGAGACACGGCGGCTGCGACCAGGGGACATAAGGCCGGAAACAAGG
>NZ_JCACHA010000160.1:0-3645 GCF_059503625.1 Skermanella sp. | reverse complement strand
CGAGCGCGTGATCCAGGAGATCAGGCGGCGGGGTTTCGCCGTTTATCTCGACGACTTCGGAGCGGGCGCCGCCTCGATCGAATACTTGCAGGCATTGACCGTCAACGGGGTCAAGATCGATGGCTCCTATATCAAGCGCATCGGCACTTCCCGTAGGGACGACGTGCTGCTGCGGGGCCTTGTCCGCCTCTGCGGCGATCTTGGCATCGAAACCGTCGGTGAGATGGTGGAAACGACCGATCAAGGCGATTTCCTGCGGAATGCCGGCGTCACGCTTGCACAGGGATGGCTGTTCGGCAAGCCGTCACCGATACCCGAATGGACTTCGAGGATGGCGGCAAATCCGGCGGCGCCACGGGTTCGTGCCCGGCGGCAGGGCGCCGTCGAAAGCTGGGGCTGACCGCGCGGCTGGAACTTGTCTTGACTTCGATAGCCGGAGAAGCGATGGAGATCGGACAACGAAGGCAGGCGGCCCCATGGCGACTATTCGCGCCCTTACGCATTCGGGATACTTCCATGCGGACGAGGTGACGGCCTTTTCGATCCTGTGCGCTGCGGATGCCGGGGTCGCCGCGTCGTTCGTGCGCAGCCGTTCCGCGGAACTGATAGCTCAGGCGGCGCTCGTCTTCGACGTCGGAGGCGTCTACGCTCCCGAGCAGGGACGGTACGACCACCACATGCCGGCCGACCGCGCGCCGAAGCGCGACGATGGTCATCTCTACAGCTCGGCCGGACTGATATGGCGGGATTTCGGCCGTTCCGCCCTCAGGAACATGGCGGATGGGTCCCGCATCGACGGTCTGAAGCCCGACGATGTGAACGCCAATATCGAGGAACTCTGGTCCAGGATAGACCACGGATTCATCCGGCAGATCGACCGGGTCGATACCGGGGAGGAAAAGCCCTCGCTCCTGTCCTACGCCGACCAGATCGACACCTTCAATCCGAATTGGACAGAGGACGGCGATGCCGACGGGCATTTCCGGGCAGCAGCCGGGTTCGCGGCGGATACGTTGTGCCGCGTCGCGAAGCGGGAGCTTGCCCATATCCTGTCGCGCAACCTGGTATTGCAAGCGCATGCGGCCGGAGCAGACCCGCGCATACTGGAATTGCCCAGAAGCATGCCTTGGCAAGGCGTCGTCCATGAATGCCGCCTGCCCGTCGTTTATGCGATATATCAGCGGGACGGCGACTGGATGATCGCCGCGATGCCCGAAGCGCCCGGCGGCTTCGACCAGCGGGTTCCGCTTCCCCTGGAGTGGGCGGGACTGAGGGATGCCGAAATCCGAAAGGCTTCCGGCGTTCCCGATGCGGTCTTCGTCCATGCCGCCCGGTTCTGCGGCGCCGCCGCAAGCAAGGAAGGCGCGCTCTCCATGGCGCGCAAAGCCTTGGAAGCGGCGATCGCCGGCCAGTAAAGCCAGTCGCCGAGACGGATCAGGCGCCGATCGGGGAAAGCCTGCGCGGTCAAACACCGAGATACCGCTGCCGAAGCTCTGGCAGCGCCTCCAGTTCCGGCGACGTGCCGGACCAGACCACCCGGCCCTTCTCGATCAGGTAGTGCCGGTTGGCCAGACGCAGCATCGGCTCGATGTTCTTGTCGATCAGCAGGATCGCCTGCCCGGCCGCCTTCAGCCCGGATAGGCAGTGCCAGATTTCCTGCCGGATGAGGGGCGCCAGCCCTTCCGTCGCCTCGTCCAGGATGAGCAGGCGCGGGTTGGTCATCAAGGCCCGTCCGATCGCCAGCATCTGCTGCTCGCCGCCGGAAAGCTGGTTGCCCATGTTGCCGCCGCGCTCCCTCAGCCGTGGGAACATGGCGTGGACCGCCGTCAGGTCCCAGGGTCCCGGTCGGGCTGTAGCGATCAGGTTTTCCCGCACCGTCAGGTTGCCGAAGATCTGCCGCCCTTCCGGCACCAGCCCCAGGCCCGCCTGGGCGACCTTGAAAGAAGGCAGCCCGGTAATCACGGCGCCCTCGAACATGACCGTGCCGGAGCGCGGGGGAGTGAGGCCCATGATCGACCGGACCGTCGTCGTCTTGCCCATGCCGTTCCGTCCCAGCAGGGTCACGACCTCGCCGGCGCCGACCGTCATCGACATGCCGAACAATGCCTGGCTGGTACCGTAGAAGGTGTGGACGTCGTTGACCTGGAGCATGGCTCAGACGGTCTCCTCGCCCAAGTAGGCGCGGCGCACTTCCGCGTCGGAGCGGATTTCTTCCGGCGTGCCGGTGGCGATGACGGCGCCGTGGACCATCACGGTGATCCAGTCGGCCAGGGCGAAGACCGCGTCCATGTCGTGTTCGATCAGCAGGATCGTGTAGCGCCCCTTCAATTTCCGCAGCAGGTCCACCATCGAAGCCCCTTCCGCCGGTCCCATGCCGGCCATCGGCTCGTCGAGCAGCAGCATGCGCGGACGGGTCGCCAGAGCCATCGCGATCTCCAGCTGCCGCTGTTCGCCATGCGACAGCAACTCGGCCGGAACGTCGGCGCGCGAACCCAGCCCGACCAGTTCCAGCGCGTCCCGCGCCGGGCCTGTCAGCGCCGCATCGCGTGCCGCCCTGCGCCAGAAGCGGAAGCTGTGCCCGGCATGGGCCTGGACGGCCAGCGCCACGTTCGCCAGCGCGCTGAACGACGGAAAGACGCTGGTGATCTGGAACGAGCGCGCGAGCCCGGAAGCGGCCCGGCGCTGGACCGGCGTCCGCGTGATGTCCTTTCCGTCGAACAGGATGGCGCCGCCATCGGGCCGCAGCTCGCCCGCCAGCTGGGCGATCAGCGTGGTCTTGCCGGCGCCGTTGGGGCCGATCACCGCATGCAGTTCGCCCTCGCGGATCGATAGGGAGACATGGGCGGTCGCGACCAGCCCGCCGAAGTGCTTATAGAGATCGCGGGTTTCCAGCATCGGCTACCTGTCCTCCCGGCCTTGACCCGCGACCCAGCCCCAGAGACCGCGCCGGGCGAAGATCACGACGAACAGCAGGACCGGTCCCAGGATGATCTGCCAGTGTTCGGTCAGGTCGGCCAGCCATTCTTCCAGCAGGAGGAAGGCCGCGGCTCCGGCGACCGGACCGAACAGCGTGCCCATGCCCCCCAGCACGACCATCACGATCAGCTCGCCCGAGCGCTGCCACGACATATAGGCCGGACCGACGAACTCGGCCGCATTCGCCAGCAGCGCTCCGGACAGCCCCGCCCCCGCGCCCGAGATGACGAAGGCCGTCAGCTTGTACCGGTAGGGCGAGAAGCCCAGCGCCTTCATGCGCCGCTCGTTGATCCGGGCACCCTGCACCGCCATGCCGAAGCGGCTGCGGGTCAGCCGGCGGCAGACCGCCAGGAACGCCACCAGCAGCCCCAGGCAGACATAGTAGAAGGTGTTCCGGTCGAACAGATCGAGCGGCGGCACCAGCTGGCTCTTGCCATAGAGCGCAATGCCGTCCTCCCCGCCGTATTTCCGCAAGCCGATCGCCAGGTAGAACAGCATCTGGGCGAAGGCCAGCGTGATCATGATGAAGGAAATGCCGGTCGTCCGCAGGCTGATCGCACCGATGACCAGGGCGAACAACCCGCCCATCAGCATCGCCAGCGGCCAGACGACGAAGGCGTTCTCCGTCCCCTCGACGGTGACCGGCCACGTCATCAACGGCGAGCCGTC
>NZ_JCACHA010000159.1:0-3659 GCF_059503625.1 Skermanella sp. | reverse complement strand
CGGGGAAGCGCTCCTGGAAATAGTCCGGCACGGGATCGGGCGAGAAGATCCGGCTTATCATCGCCGACAGGTACATCCGGCCGAACCCCGCAGACATCGCATGCGCGCTGATCGGACCCACCACGGGAACGCCGTTCAGCATGATCGGCATCAGATCGAAACGCGGCGTCGGAAAGCAGTAGCCGGCGAGCGATATGATTCCGGAGATATGCTCGGGGAACTGGACGGCATAAGCCAGTGCCACGGTTCCCCCAAGTGAGTGCCCGACGACGATCGGCTTTTCGACTCCGATCAGCCCCATAGCCTCATGGATCATCCGGGCTTGCCGCGCCATCGATGCGGAAGCGGGCGACGTGAACTGCGCGGGACGCGTGCTGTATCCGTGCCCCGGCCTGTCGACGACGATCGTGCGATAGCTCTTCGACAAGGGACCGAGCAGGGACATCGCCATGTCCTCGGCCTGCATCAGGGCGCCATGGATCAGCAGGATGGGCGGGCCGGAGCCGCGCTCGACATAGTGGATCCTGGAACCATCGGACAGGTCGATCATCCTGCCCAATGGCGGGTTGTCCAATTCTGCCTGGGCGGCGCGCCGGTTGGTATCGTAGGCAAGGCCAAGCAGCATGCCTGCTCCCAATGCGAGCCGTCCGCCCATAGCCTCAACTCAAGAGAAGCGAACTGGCCGAAACGGTATGTTCCTTCAGGACCGCGTCGGTGGTCGCATCGACCTCGACCAGCATGACCTCGTAGCCCCAAAGATTGGCGATATGCCGCAGGACCGCGCGAGCGTCGCTCTCGTCCAGCAGAACCCGGTTGATGACGCGGTGCTGAAGGATAAGCTTGCGGTCGCCCGCCAGGTCCACATCCACGATCTGGATGTCCGGCTCGAGATAACCGATATCGTACTGGCGGGCAAGCGCCTTGCGGAGCTTCCGGTAACCGCGCTCGTTATGGATCGCTTCCACCATCATTTCCGGCTCGGACGCATCGTTGCGGACCTCGAACATCCGCATCTTACGCATCAGGTGCGGGCTCAGGTACTGGAGAACGAAGCTCTCGTCGCGGAAATTGGCCCAAGCCTCCCGCAGCGTCCCCATGGCATCGCCGTTGCCGGCGAAATCGGGAAACCACTGGCGATCCTCGTCGGTCGGCTTGGTGGCGATACGCTCGATATCCTCCATCATCGCGAAACCGATGGCATAGGGGTTTATCCCGCTGAAGCGGGGATCGTCGAAACTCGGCTGGAAGACGACGCTGGTGTGGGAGTGCAGGAATTCCAGATAAGCGCCGTCGCTCATCAGTCCCTTCTGATGCAGACGATTCATGATGTAGTAGTGGGTGTAGGTCGCACACCCTTCGTTCATCAGCTTGGTCTGCTTCTGCGGGTAGAAGTACTGGGCGACGCGGCGGACGATGCGCAGGATCTCCCGCTGCCACTGATGCAGGCGCGGCGCCTTCTTCTCCAGGAAATAGAGGATGTTCTCCTCGGGCAGCGCCAGCAGCGCTTTGCGGTTCTCGACCGCCGACACGGCTTCCTTGACGCCGGGCTTGGTCGGGACCGTGCGCCAGAGGTCGTTGTACATTTTGCGGTTATATTCCTGCCGCTCGTCCTCGCGCCTCTGCTCTTCCCGCAGGTCGAGCGGCTGCTTGCGCGGATAGCGGTGGACGCCATGGCTCATCAGTGCATGGGCGGCGTCGAGCGTACGCTCGACCGCCTGATGCCCGTAACGCTCTTCGCATTTGAGGATGAAGGTCTTGGCAAACTCAAGATAGTCCAGGATGCCCTTGGCATCGGTCCACTGGCGGAACAGGTTGTTGTTCTTGAAGAAGTGATTATGGCCGAATGCCGCGTGCGCGATCACCAGCGTCTGCATCGTCATGGAATTCTCTTCCATGATGTAGCTGATGCAGGGACTAGAGTTGATCACGATTTCATAGGCCAGACCGCGCAGCCCCTTGCGGTACATGGTCTCGTCCTGCGCGAAATGCTTGCCGAACGACCAGTGCTTGTACATCAGCGGCATGCCGATGGACGAGTAGGCGTCCAGCATCTGCTCGGCCGTGATCACCTCGATCTGGTTCGGATAGATATCCAGCCCCATCTCGTCGAACGCGATCCGCTCGATCGCGTCGTAGGCGCGCTTGATCTTATCGTAATCCCAATCGGCGCCTTCGTAGATCAACTGGTTGGGGCTGTCGAGCATCTGCATGGACATCTACCGTTCCTCTGGCAATCCTCGGAGACTATCCGTCACGTGACCGTCTCATTGGAGCGACCGTCAATACTACCGTCGTTTTACGCTGCCGCCGCTTTACGTCGTCGCATTTTCGCGGGAAAACAACTCCCGGAACACCGGAAAGATTTCCCTGCGCGTCCGGACCTTCCGCATGGCGATCGGCGCTCCCGGTTTCGCCACCAGCTTGTAGGTCCGCCACAGGTCCGTTTCCCGGCCGAGAGTCGCCCCCAGCGCGCCGCCAAGTCCGCCTTCGTAATCCTGGCTGACTTCAATATAAGCGAAGTATTGGCACATTGGCAGGATGACGTTCTCCAGCAACGCCGCCGACTTGGCATTGTCGTTGGACATGTTGTCGCCGTCCGACGCCTGCGCCGCGTAGATGTTCCAGTCGCCTTCGGGATACCGGTCGGCGATGATCCGCTTCATCTCCTCCAGCGCCGTGGAAACGACGGTACCGCCCGTTTCCGCACTGTAGAAGAACGTCTCCTCGTCCACTTCCTTGGCTTCGTGGGTGTGCCGGATGAAGACGATGTCGACATGGCGGTAACGCCGCTTGAGGAACAGGAAGAGCAGAATGAAGAACCGCTTCGCGAGGTCCTTCATATGCTCGGTCATCGAGCCGGAAACGTCCATCAGGCAGAACATGACGGCCTGGGCCACCGGCCTGGGAACGCGTTCGAACCGGTTGTAGCGTACGTCGACCGGGTCGAGGTAGGGGATCAGCCGGCTCCGCCGCATCTGGCGGTCCAACTCGCCGCGAAGCTCAAGCAGCCGGTCGTCGTCGGTGCCGTTGGCCTCGAGGTCCGCGATTTCCTGTTCCAGCCTCTCGATCTCCTCCGGCTTGGGCCGGCGGAGAGCGATGCGGCGGGACAGGCTGTTGCGCATCGTGCGCACCAGATTGAGGTTGCTGGGCGAACCGCTGGAACTGTAGCCCGCCCGATGAAGCGAGAAGCTCTCGGTCTGCTTGATCTTCTGCTTCACGAGATCCGGCAGCTCGAGGTCTTCCATGAAGATATCGAGGAATTCCTCCCGGCTCAGGACGAACCGGAAGTCATCCTCGCCCTCCCCGTCCGGGGCGCCTTCCGAGCCGCCCCGTCCGCCTCCGCCGTCCGGCCTGGGAATGGTATCGCCTTCGACGAACTCCTTGTTGCCCGGCACCACATGCTCGCGCAGGCCCCCCGAAGCCGAACGGTGGAACGAAGGTTCCCGCACGCCACCCGTGGATATCGAGATCTTGTCGCCGTTCTCGATATCCTGGATGTTGCGCTTGCCCGAGCTGTCGCGCACCGCCTTGACGATCTGTTCCTTGGCGCGGCGCAGGAAGCGCTGGCGGTTTGCCAGGCTTTTGCCCTTGGGGTTGAGGCGCCGGTCAATGATGTTCATGTCAGCAATACTGCCTTTCGTCAGCGGGTCTGCTTCACC
>NZ_JCACHA010000158.1:0-3661 GCF_059503625.1 Skermanella sp. | reverse complement strand
TAACCCATCCATTCTTGACGGGAAGTTACCAATCCGGAGACACGTTGCGATGACAACCGAAAATTATGTTTCGGTTTTTGCCGCCGCAACCCGTTCGATTTCCATTTCCCTCAGCTTGAAACGCTGAATTTTACCGGTTTCAGTGCGCGGCAAGGCGTCGAGAAATTCTACCTGGCGGGGATATTTATAAGGCGCGATCTGCTTTTTCACGAATTCCTGCAACTCGCCTACCAGGTTGGAACCGAACCGCAGCGGCTCCCGCGGGACCACGAACGCCTTTGGGATCATGCCGCGCCTGTCGTCGGGCGACGCGACCACGGCGCATTCCCGGACGGCGGCGTGTTCCAGCAGGACGGTCTCGATTTCTATGCCGGAAATGTTGTAGCCGGCGGACACGATCATGTCGTCGGTACGTCCCCGGTACCAGAAATAGCCGTCCTCATCGACAAGGAAGGCGTCGCCGGTCACGTTCCAGCCGTTCTGGACGTATTGGGCCTGCCGCGGGTCGTCCAGGTAGCGGCAGCCGACCGGGCCGCGGACCGCAAGCCGTCCGACTTCGCCCGCAGGCACCGGGCGGAACTCGTCATCGACCACGATCGCGTCGTACCCCGGCAAGGGCTTGCCGGTAGCGCCGGGGCGCAGGGCGTCCGGCGGGTTGGCGATGAAGGTATGCAGCATTTCGGTCGACCCGATGGTGTCGACGATCGGCAAGCCGGTGATCGACTGCCAGTCGTCGATGACCCGCGCCGGCAGTGTTTCTGCCGCGGAAATACAGGCCCGGAGCTTCGGCATCTCCCGGCTGGCGGCCAGGGGGGTCATGGACCGGTAGGCGGTCGGGATGGATAGGCAGATCGTCACCGAATGATCCGACAGCGCGTCCAGCAGCGCTTCGGGCGCCGGCGCCTCGACCAGGACGCTCGTGGCGCCCAGCCGGAGAGGGAACAGGATGGCTCCACCCAGGCCGTAGGTGAAGGCGAGCGACGATCCGGCGCAGAACACGTCCTCCCGCCGTGCATCGAGCACCGAACGCGGCAATCCCTCGGTCACGGCCATCAGGTCCCGATGGAAATGGACGGCTGCCTTGGGAACGCCGGTGGTGCCGGAGGTAAATGCGATCAGGCAGATATCGGCGGCGTCGGTCCTTGCAGGGGTGAAATCGGCCGGTTTCCCGCGCATGCGCCGGGCAAGGTCGGAAAATGTCAGGATCCGCAAGGATCTGCCGGCGCCCGAGCCGGCAGCTTCCAGTTCGGAGACCAGCCGGTCGTCGCACAGCGCCAGTCCGATCTCCAGCCGGTCGCGGATCTGCCCCAGTTCGCGGGCACGGAGCAGCGGCATGGTCGGCACGACGATGCCGCCCGCCCTCACGACCGCCAGCCAGCACGCCACCATCATGGGAGAGTTGGGAGACCTGATGAGGATCCGGTTGCCGGTGCGAAGTCCCATGTCCCGGGTCAGCACATGGGCTATCCTGGCGACCTGCTCCGACAATTGCCGATAGGTCGTCGTCTGGCCGGTAGTGGAGTCGATGAGACAGGGATGCTCTCCCCTGCCCCGTGCCAGATTGACATCCAGCAGTTCCACCGAGACGTTCAAAGGTCCCTGGAAGCGATAGCGGGAGTTTCCGAACAGAAGGTCGGGCCATTGCCGGACATCCGGCAACCGGTCGCGCGCGAAGGTATCGAGCGGAGCGTCCGAAGCGTGTCCGGGACCGTCGTTGCGGTCTCCGGTCGAAGCGGTGTGCGGCTGGTTCGGCGGGGACATGGTTGGTATTACCATGCCGCTACTCGTAACAACAATAGCTCGCTTGAGACGGAAAAATTATGTAATTGCTGTCACAAACAATTAGCACAGCAATCATTATCGGGCTTCATAACTATACGCCCATATAATCGTCGATCTCGCCCTGCTGCATCACATGGGTTGTTCCATGGATGATCCCGTTTGCGACCTGCATGATCTTGTGCAGCATCTCGACCGATGTCGCGCAATCGAATTTCAGCCGCTGGTCGTCGCCGGCACCATGGGCCGCTTCCATGCGGCCGAGCGTAAAGAGAATGACGGCATCCATCTGCGCTATGGTCGCTTCGAAAGGCGTGCGGAATTTGTTGGGGACATGATCGTAGGCTTCGATCGCCAATTCCTTTTCGGAGAAACCGCTGTCGCGGAAATGCTGCTGATAGGACTTGGGGCGCCAGAGACGGCAATCCTCGATCATGTCGGGCATATCCGGCACCATCTCGATCAGCATCACGATTTCGTTGAAGTGGTTGAGATAGTCGGTGGCGAGCAATGTCTTTTCTGAAATATTGGCTCCACGCACGCGCGCGCGCCAAGTCAGAAAATCTTCCAACTCTCCGTCTTGAATGCCTTGAAGAATGTCAGCGTCATTATCCTGTTCAGGCATATCCGCTATCCGGTTAACCAACTAATTGCTGCGATCTTCTTCGGTATAGACAACTTCTGCACGACGCAGGCTCTATGATTCGCGATTACGGTTTCTCATTATCTCACATCCGCTATCTTAAACCATCTGCAATCGATCATATGCCTTTTCCCGAAGCGGCGGCTGGCTTGAACGTTGAAAGCCTGAAAGGCGGCATTCGGCGGGAAGATTCCGGCGGAGAAAAGAAAGGGTGCGTCGCCAGGTTACCGGCGTCCGCACCCAATAAGTCGGGAACACTTGCCTCACCCTCAGCCAGGGCTCGTTAACCTTATTCGCAGAAGTCTTGCGGATTGGTTAATGGTAAGCCATGGATCGAAACAAGCATGTTTCTTTCCAGTCGCGGCGGGAGGCCGGCAGTTCCGTCAGTGTCCGTGCGTTTCGACGTGGGGATCGAGGAAGCGGTGCATGTGAACGATGAAATAGCGCATATGCGCGTCATCGATGGTTGCCGCGGAAGCGCCGCGCCAGGCGGAGTAGGCTTCCGCATAGCTCGGAAAGATACCGACGATGTGAAGCTTGCTCGGATCGACGAATTCGGTCGAATCCGGGCGAACCAACTGTCCGCCGAAAACAAGGTGAAGCAACTGCTTGTTTGGCACCAAAAGCCTCCTCTACACTAATCCGGTCGGTGTTGCCGGCCGCGCGGGCGGGCGGCCGTTCCCGCAGGATCGCCCGCTGCCCCATTGCCGATCCGGGCATCCGCCCGTTGACGCGCCTATAGCATGGCTCATTTCGGGATGCTTCGCCTATCCGAAACGAGGGCAGGTTTACCGGCAAAATGCGGCGACATGCCGCTGAGCCCTTGGCACTATAAGGACCACCCCAAGGTCGGCCCGCCGTCCCGGAATTCACCCTAGGGTGATCGGCCTCGCGCGTTCCGCACGCGGTATGGCGCGTCCCTCCAGGACGGCGTCCAGGCGTGCCAGTCCCGCTTCCCACGAATGGCCGGAGACGATCCGTGCCCGGGCGGCGCGACCCACGGCAGTCCCGAGCGGCGGATGCAGGGCCGCCAGGACGGCATGGCCGAAATCCGCCGGTTCTCCGGCCAGCCACAGGTCGCGCTCGATCTGCTCAAGATAGCCGCCAAGGGCGTCGGGCGCCGCTACGACCGGCCGGGCCATGGCCATCGCCTCCAGCACGGGCCGGGGATTGGGCGTCCGGAACGGCGCCACGACGACCGTGGCCTGCGCCAGCCAGGGCCGGATATCCTTGACGTCC
>NZ_JCACHA010000157.1:0-3665 GCF_059503625.1 Skermanella sp. | reverse complement strand
GATTAGCAAAAGAACCTTGGTTTACTGTCGTAATCATGTTCGTTGTGATAACGGTATCTACGGTCATCCCGTTGGTTGAAATTCGGACGGAACGATAACCTTGAATGCAGCCGGGGTCCAGAAACAGGGTAGTCATAGCTAGCCTACCGCCAAAAGAGCCGGGCTGGAATTCTCGAGTTAAATCTAATCCGATGCCGCGTGTGCCGTCTGCCTTTAGCCGGTCCGCTCGGCCCGCCGTTCGAGCGCTTCGCGGTAGCGGTCGCGCGTGTAGGCCACCAGATCGGCCAGTGCGGCGGCGCCGGTCTCCGCGTCGCGCGACTCCACCGAATGCAGGATGCGTTCGTGGAAGCCGACGATGGCCTGCCGGTCGCGCACCCGGAAGATGATCATGTTGCTGACGGGTTGCAGGGCTTCCACGACGGCATGCATCAGGAACTGGAGGAGCGTGTTGCCGCTGGCATCGACCATGGCGCGGTGGAACCGGATGTCGGATGCGCAGAACTCCTCGTCGGTCAGCGCCGCGTTCCGCTGGGCCTGCAGCTCCCGCCGCATCGCGTCCAGATGCTCTTCCGTCCGGTTCGAGGCCGCCAGCCGGCAGCATACCACCTCCAGTTCGAGCCGGGCCGTCGCCATCGCTTCCAGGCTGATGTCGCCGACGGCGACCATCAGCGTCGCCGCGTTGGCCAGCGACTGCGCCGCCTCTTCCGGGGCCGGGCTGGATACGAAGTTGCCGCCGGCAGGCCCCCGCCGCGACCGGATCAGGTGCTGCGCCGCCAGCCGCTTCAGGGCTTCGCGCACGGTCGGACGCGAGACCTTGAAGCGCTGCGCAAGCTCCTCTTCCGTCGGCAGACGCTCGTCCACCTTCAGCCTGCCGTCCATGATCGCCGCCCGCAGGCTTTCCGCGATCTGCTTGGCGGCACTGACCGTCACGACACTCTCGAACTCGACCGCCATACCCGTGCGCTCTCCGCATTTCCTAAGGCGGGGAGTTTAGCATGATGCGGCGCACGGCGCGCAGCCGAAGTTAAGCCATTATTTGTCGGACGAATGGCGGGACGTTTTTTTGGTCTTACTTCCCCGTCCAGACCGGCGGCCGCTTGTTCAGGAAGGCGTCCATGCCCTCCTGGAAGTCCTGGCTCATGTAGCAGCTGACGATCAGGTCGTCGCTTTCCTCCGGCGTCATCTTCTCCTGAATGCGCAGCAGCGCTTCCTTGGTCGCGCGCAGGGTCAGCGGCGCATGGCCGGCCACCGTGCGCGCGACTTCGCCGGCGCGCCCGAGAAGGTCGGCGCCTTCGGCGATTACCTCGGACACCAGTCCGATCGCCTGCGCCTCGGGCGCCTCGACCAGACGGGCGGTGAAGATGATGTCCTTGACGCGGGCAGGGCCGATCAGCGCCGCCAGCCGGGCGTAGTTGGCGACCGACAGGCAGTTGCCGAGCGTGCGGGCGATCGGGAAGCCGAAACGGGCGTTGGGAGCCGCGATCCGCAGGTCGCAGACGGCGGCGATGGCGGCGCCGCCTCCCGTGCAGGCTCCGGCGATGGCGGCGACAGTCGGCACGCGGCACCGTTCCAGGGCGCCCAGCAGGCGGTCGATCCGCGCTTCGTAGGCAAGAGCGTCGTCGGGACCCTTGAAGGCGCGGAACTGGCCGATATCGGTGCCGGCGGCGAAGGCCTTGTCGCCGGCGCCGGTAATCAGCAGGGCCTTCACCCGATCGTCGGTTTCCACCTCCCGGCAGATCTCGCCCAGCCGCTCGTACATCGCGAAGGTCATCGCGTTGCGCGCCTGCGGGCGGTTGAAGGTGATGGTGCCGATGCCGTCCTGGACGTCGTAGAGAAGTTCTTCGGTCACGGGATTTGCTCCACTAAGGCTTTCGCGGTCTGGGATTTCGCGGTCTGGGATTTCACGGTCTGGGATTTTTTGGGCGCGCGCGCCGGTATCGGCGCCGGCTCGTCGCTCTCGGCGAAGCCGGCCCTCTCGACCTGCTCGCACTTGTTGCGCAGGTGCGTCTTCAGGATCGACGACAGCACGGCGGCATCGCGCCGCTGAAGAGCGTTCAGGATGGCTTCGTGCTCGGCCATGGCAAGCTTCCAGTGGTCCGGCGGCATCGGCACCACGAAGCGGGCGCGGCGGATGCGGGCGCTGACGTTCTCGTACAGGTTCATCAGGACGGAATTGTGGGTCGCCCGCACGATGGCTTCATGGATGGCGCGGTTCAGCGGGTAATAGCCGGCAAGGTCGTGGGCCGCGTAAAACTCCGCCATCCGGTCGTGCAGCGACTTGATCTCGGCGATCTCCGCGTCGGTGGCGTATTGGCAGGCAAGCTCGCCCGCCAGCGCCTCCATCCCGCCGCAGACCTCGAACAATTCCTCCAGGCTCCTGGCGGTCATCTTCGCGACGCGCGCGCCCCGGTTCGGCAGCAGGACGACGTAGCCCTCCGACGCCAGCACCTTCAGCGCTTCCCGCAAGGGAGTGCGCGACACGCCCAGCTCTGCGCAAAGCTCCTTCTCCGGCACCCGCGACCCCGGCGGCAGGACGCCGTCGATCAGCTTCTCTCTCAGATGGGCTACGACATCTTCATGGAGCATGGTTCTCCTCCGGCTGTGCCAGCGCATCCCGCAGCAGAATAGCGATATGGACCGCCTGACGTTGCGCTCCATCTTGAATCTGGTGCCGGCAGCTGGTGCCGTCCGCGACGATGACGGTATCCGGGTCGGCGGCGCGGGCGGCGGGCAGGACTCCCAGCTCGCCCATCTTCATCGATACGTCGTAGTGTTCCGCCTGATAGCCGAAGGCGCCGGCCATGCCGCAGCAGGTGGACTGGATGGTCGAGACCTCCAGGCCGGGAATCATCTTCAGCACCCGCTCGGTCGGGGCCAGCGCGCCGAACGCCTTCTGGTGGCAGTGCCCGTGCAGCAGCGCCTTCCTCTGGGGCAGCGGCTTCAGCGGCAGCTTCAGCCTGCCGGCCTGGGCCTCGGCGGCCAGAAACTCCTCCAGCAGAACGGCCCGCCCGGCCAGAGCGGTGCTGGCCTCGCCCGGCAGGACCGAACCGAACTCGTCCCGCATCGTCAGCAGGCATGACGGCTCCAGGCCGACGATGGGAATGCCGCGCTCGACATAGGGGCCGAGAGCGTCCAGCACCCGGCGCTGTTCGGCCCGCGCCTCGTCCACCAGACCGGCGGTCAGGAAGGTCCGGCCGCAGCACAGCGGCCGCTCGCCCTTGGGCGGATGGGCGACATGGACCTTGTAGCCGGCCGCCTCCAGCACGGTTAGGGCGGCGCGGGCGTTGTCCGCCTCGAACCAGCGATTGAAGGTATCGACGAACAGCACGACCTCGGCCACCCCGTCCGCCGCCGCTTCCTCATTGCGAAAAGGCCGGTCATGCCACTTGGGCAGCGGCCGCTTGCTGCTGAAGCCGGTCAGCCGCTCGCCCAGCGCCGCCAATGCTGGAACGCGGTTGCGCAGGTTCATCAGCGCGCCCAGCCGCGCCGCCTTCGGCGCATAGCGCGGCAGCCATGCGATCAGGCGCTCCCGCACGGGCAGGCCGTGGCGCTTGCGGTAGTGGTGCAGGAACTCGATCTTCATGCGCGAGATATCGACGCCGGTCGGGCATTCGCGCTTGCAGCCCTTGCACCCGACGCAAAGATCCAGAGTCTCGTACATCGGC
>NZ_JCACHA010000156.1:0-3668 GCF_059503625.1 Skermanella sp. | reverse complement strand
GCGGAGGTCCGCCTTGTCGCCGTGGCAGGTCGGTTCAGGGCTGATCGCGTTCATGCGCTGGCTCCCTCGCCCGTTCAGACGGTGTCGTAGATGACTTCGAGCGACGGCTTGGACACGGCGGCGATGCCGCACATATCCTCGACCGTGGCCGGCTCGAGCACCACGTTCCGCCCGACCGCATCGCCCTTGAACAGGCCGAGCAGCGCGTCATGGGACAGAGGCCTCGGCCATTCCGGCGGCGCCCAGGCGACGTTGCGCGCCAGTTCCTCGAACAGGGGACCCCAGCGGTCGCCGGGGCGGCCGACGATCTCGTAGTTGCCGCTCTTGCGGCGGATATCCTCGTCCGCCGGAATTGAGGCGAGGACGGGGATGCCGGCGGCGGCGGCGAAGGCGGCGGCCTCGCCCGTGCCGTCGTCCTTGTTGACCACCATGCCGGCAACGCCGACATTGCCGCCCATCTTGCGGAAATACTCGACCGCCGAGCAGACGTTGTTGGCGACGTAGAGCGACTGGAGGTCGTTGGACCCGACGACGATCACCTTCTGGCACATGTCGCGGGCGATCGGCAGGCCGAAGCCGCCGCACACCACGTCGCCCAGGAAGTCGAGCAGGACGTAGTCGAAACCCCAGTCGTGGAAGCCCAGCTTCTCCAGCAGCTCGAAGCCGTGGATGATGCCGCGCCCGCCGCAGCCGCGTCCGACTTCCGGCCCGCCGAGTTCCATCGCATAGACGCCGTCGCGCTTGAAGCAGACGTCGCCGATGGCGACCGGCTCGCCCGACAGCTTCTTGCGGGTGGAGGTTTCCAGGATGGTCGGGCAGGCCCTGCCGCCGAACAGGAGCGAGGTCGTGTCGCTCTTGGGATCGCAGCCGATCAGCAGGATCTTCTTGCCCTGCTGGGCGAACATGTAGGAGAGGTTGGCGAGAGTGAAGCTCTTGCCGATGCCGCCCTTGCCGTAGATCGCGATGATCTGCGTTTCCTTGGTGGGAGGCGCCGAGGTCACCGGGTCCGGCTCGATCGCGGCCTCGGCCCGCAGGCGCTCCATCAGGTCTTGCTGGCTCATGAACAGCGTCTCCAATCCAGGATCATCTTCAGGCAGGCGGGATCGCCGAATGCGGTGCGGTAGGAGTCGGCGGCACCCAAAGCCTCGGTGCGGTGCGTGATCAGTCCGTCGAGCGACAGCCTGCCGGTCTCGACCAGTTTCTTGACGGCGGCGAGGTCGCTCTGGGTCCACTCGGCGGCGACGCGGATGCGGGCTTCCCGGATGAAGGCCAGGGAAAAGTCGAAACTCAGCGGGGCGCTGTAGAAGCCGGCCAGAACCACCTCGCCGCCCCTGTGGATGCGCTTGATCAGGGCGTTGAGCAGGCCGGAATCGCCGCTGACGTCGTAGACGGCATTGTAATCGTGCCGGGTATCGGCATCGGGGTGGATCACCGGGTAGAGCGATCCGGCGTCGGAGCGGACCGGGTTGGTTTCCCAGACGGTGACCGGTCCGTCGTCGTCGAGCAGGGCGATCCTTGCCATCAACCGGCCCAGGACGCCGTGGCCAACGATCAGGTCCGGTTTGGCGTGGCCGGCCATCGTGTGGTAGGCGGTCGCGGCCAGCGCCAGCAGGACGGCCTGCTCGCCAAGGTTCTCATCGACCGGAACGACCCGGTCGCCGGCGACGACGAGGCGGGAAGCGGCACCGCCGAACAGACCCCGGACATCGCCGAAGCAGCGGGCGCCGGGGACGAAGACCAGCTCGCCTTCGCGCCGTCCGGAGTCCCTGCCGGCGGAGGTGATCCGCCCGACCGATTCATAACCGGGAACCAGCGGGTAGCCCATGCCGGGAAAGGCCGGCATCCGGCCGAGCCAGAGAAGCCGTTCCGTCCCGGTGCTGATGCCGCTCCACAGGATATCGACGGTGACGTCGGCGGCTTCCGGCGGAGTGAGATCGAGCCTGCGCAGGGAAAGCCGTTCCGGCTCTTCGAACACAACGGCAAGCGTGTCCATGTCGTCCCGCTCCCCTGATTGTCCCGGCTGTATGCCGGCTTCTTGTTGATTGTTAGTCTATATTGACGGTTTATTACGTCAAGTAATACTTACATGATGGTCGAGATTGGGTGTCAAGATCGCGAGTGCTGACTTAGGCTGGTTCGCTCCCTCGCTCCCTCGCTCCCTCGCTCTCCTCCTCCCACTCTCTCCCCACTCTCTCCCCCTTTTCCGTCATACCCGGACTTGATCCGGGTATCTCCTTTCAGGAGATTAGCGGGTGACATCCGGACTTCAGGTTGAAGTCCTCCCGTAAGCCTCCGCCGGGAGATACCCGGATCAAGTCCGGGCATGACGGAAGGGGGGGAGGCGGAAGGGAAGCGGAAGGCAGAGGAAAATGTCTACGTGACGCATATGAACGCCTCTTCTCACGGCCGCGCGACGAGCAGGCCGGTCAGCAGCGGCATCGCGGTCGGAACCTGACGCACGCGGGAGAACCCGGCCGTGTTGAGCAGGCGCGTCAGCTCGGCGGGGGTGCGGGCGCGGCCGTGGCCCATAGCGAGGAGGTAGAAGGCGAAGTAGGCGTCGCCGACCGGTTCCGCGCCGGCGGCTCCGGACATCGGTTCGGCGATCAGCAGGGTGCCTTCGGAATCCAGCGCCTGACGGGCGGCGCGGAGGATCGCCAGGGCGGCATCGTCGTCATGGTCGTGGACGACGCGGACCAGGGAGACGACATCCGCCCCGATCGGCAGCGGGTCGGCGAAGAAGTCGCCGCCGACGGCTCTTGCGCGCGGCTCCAGTCCGGCGGCCCGGAAACGTTCGGTCGCGGCCTTGGCCACGGCGGGGAGGTCGTACAGGACGACCTGAAGGTTCGGTGCGCTGGCGGCGGCATGGGTCAGGAAAGTACCGTCGCCGCCGCCGACATCGAGCAGCCTGTGGTGCCGGTTCAGCGGATAGGCTGCGAGCACTTCTTCCGCGACCATCGGCTGGGACGCGGCCATCAGTGCCGTATAGGCGGCGGTCTGTTCGTTGCCGAGTGCCGCCGGCTTGTCCGTCGTCGAATAGGGCCAGTACTGCGACAGCTCCGTCCGCATGCCGCCGCGCAGCAGCGCCACCGGGTCGCGCATGTCGGCATAGAGCATCGTATGATGCTCGACCATGGATGCGACGGCCGGGTTGTCCACCAGCGCCGCTCCCAGAGGCCCAAGCCCGAAGCGGTCGTCGCCGCGCTTCTCCAGCAGGCGCAGCGACAGGGCGGCGCGCAGCAGGCGTTCGGTCGATTCCGCCGGCAGGGCCAGGCGGCGGGCGAGTTCCGCCGAGGTGCGCGGGCCGTCGGCGACGATGTCGAACAGCTTCAGCCGGACGCAGGCTAGCAGCACCTGGGAATAGACGAAACCGGCGCAGAGATCGAACAGGTCGCGGCTGCGTCTGCGGGCGATCGGCCGCGTCAGCGGGAACGCCGCCGCCCAGCGCCGGAAGCGCGGGCTTGCCAGCAGATGGTCGCGGGCGGCGCGGCCCCGTTCGACCCAGTCGCCGAGGCGCGGTAGTCCGAAGCCGATCTGGGCCATGCCGACGCGCGGCATGCAGACCTGCGACAGCCGGCGATGGGGAATATCGTGGTGATGGTCGGCATGGTGATCGGGGGTATGGCCGGCGGGCTTCATGCTGCGACCCTCACCAGTTCCTTCGGCAGGAA
>NZ_JCACHA010000155.1:0-3677 GCF_059503625.1 Skermanella sp. | reverse complement strand
GGCGCCGTCCCGCCGGTCTCTACGGAGCCGGGGGGCGCCGTCCCGCCGGTCTCTAAGGAGCAGCACGTTCTTTCCTGATTGACTCATACGTTTGTTTGAATATACAGTCCGGCCAAGCTCGTTAACCAGAGCAGCGACAAGAACAAAGTTCCCTTGGGGGGTACGCGTACAGATGCCGGTTTCCGCCGGCGTCTCCGTTACCGTCGGTCCGGCGATTGAAACTAGGACCGGTCCGACGGTAATGCGGAATTCTAGATCCCTGTCTCTCGACTTCGCTTTCACATCCTTTCCGGTACTGCTTCGCGGTCGCTCAGCGATACGCTGCGCATGACCTTCTCCACGTCACCCAGCAAGCCGTCGCAGGGTGGTACCGGTCCGGTGAAGACCATGAAATGGGCGCTGCGCGTGTCGCTCGCCATGAAGACGGCTATCGCGCGCTCGTCGGCGCCGGAATCGACCACGGCCGAGGCGTGCCGCCCGATCGAGCCGTCCAGCGTGCGCATCTGGGCGGGAGGGTGTTCTCGCAGGACGCGGAGCGCGCCCTTGACCGAGTTCCAGGTCTGCTGGAAGAACGGCACCGGCCGTTCGCTTCCCAGCGGACGCGGCGCCAGCACCGACAGGCTGCACTCGTCGGCGCGGTAGACGACGTTCGCCCCTTCCTCCGCCCGGCGCCAGCCCGCCGGCGGTTCAAGCGTCAGCCCGTTAGCTTTTTCGGCGGCCATCGATGCGGAGGCAAAGAACATCAGCGCCGCGCCGGCGAAGCCGAGCGCCAGACGTCTCGATGCGGTGTCTTTTCGTATCGTCATCGATGTTCGCTCCGCCCGCCGCAATGGTTGAATAAATTCTGGCATTGCCCATGATAGCGTGTTCCTGAACGGGCGGGGAACACAGTTTCCGAAACGGACCGCGCCGCGCGCTGTTAGCGGTCTCATGTCCCCAACGGCCAGGAATACAGCCATGAGCAACAGCGACCGCGAAGCGCAGGAGCAGCGCAACAACCCCGTCGGCCAGCGGCCGCAGGATATCCGCAGCCGTACCGACGTCATCATGGAGCGCGACGCGCACCATCTCGACAATCAGCAGGGTGAATCGGCGTCCGTCCAGGGGTTGAGCCCCGAACCCGACGAGGCGATCCGGACCGGCAAGGAAGAGCGGATGGAGAAGGGCGCCTCGCCGACCCTGGACGCCGACGGCAAGCCTTACGGCCATGACGAGGACCCCGACAGCACCGGCACCAAGGCCGGTACGCTCGGGGGTATCGGCGGCTTGCCGTAAGCTGCGTCCGAACCAGGAGCGCCGCTTCGCCGGTTCAACTCTCCGTCCGGCGGAGCGGCGTCGGCTGATAGGTATCGTTTTCCGGTCCCGCGATGTCGGGACCGATGAAGCCGGGCGGAACGGGTTGCTGGACCACTCCGTGGTTGAGCCAGTCCAGGCAGGCATCGATCGTGGAAAGCAGGGTGCGTTCCGTGAACGGCTTGCGCACCAGTCCGACGACGCCGACATCGCGGGCGATTTCCATGGTGACATGTCCGGTCACCAGCAGCGTCGGCACCTGCCAGCGATCCATGATCAGACGGGCCGCTTCCAGCCCGTCGGTCCCACCCAGTTCCACGTCCAGAAGTGCCAGATCCGGGCGATGCTCGGCCACGAGCGTCAGTGCTTCGTCGGCATTGGCCGCGATGCCGCAGACTTCATGGCCGGCGTTGGTAACGATCGTCTCCATGTCGAGAGCGACCAGCAACTGGTCTTCAGCGATGATGAGACGGACTCCGGTCACGCCAATCCCCTTATGCAGTTTTGCGCGATCCCATGTTGTTCAACACTGAGGATTCCGGATCAGCCCCCCGTTACTCCGGAATATTTGCACGGCGCCCGGCCATGCCGCCTATCCAGGCTGCCGCGCCGGAAACGGTCCTCTCCAGCCGGTCGGCCCCGATCAGCGCCGGCGCATCGTCGGGCAGCGGCCCGTCGTCTTCGGAACTCCACAGGCCGACGACGATCGGGATGCGGCGGTCCAGCTTGCCGCGCAGCCGGCGCACGGTCCGGCGCGCATGCTGGACAGATCCGGGGTTCAGATAGGATACGCAGACCAGCCGCACGTCGCCGGTGTCCAGCTTCGAGAGGTTGCGCAGGGAGACCGCCTGGCACGGCAGCGTTTCCGACTTGATGCCCTGGCGCTCCAGCAGGTGGGCCAGCAACGCCGCCGAGGCGCGGTCCAGCTCGTTGCGGCCCGCGACAGACAGGACGCGGCCGCGGGAAGGTTCCGCCCCCACCGGTACCGCGGCGGCCGCGGCGGCATCCTCCGGGTCCGATTCGCCGTCCTCTTCGGGTTCCGGTTTCGGGTCCTCGTAGTCGTCCAGCGCTTCGATGACGCTGTCGACGCCTTCCGCGATGGAAGCCTGCACCTCGTCATCCAGCGCATCCCGCTGGCGATCGGTTTCCGCCAGATGGAGGGCGGGAATCACCACGTGGTCGTAGACGTGCGGCAGCGGCTTGTCCGGGAATGCCTGTTCGGCTAGTTCCGCCGCTTCCTCCGGATCGCGGGCGAGCAAGCGCTGGTAGAACCGCGTTTCGGTCGGCAGGACGGGATCGTTGCCGAACATCACGTGCAGGAACTGGAGCTGCGGCACGTGGCGTCCGATCACGACCATGCAGACCGTCAGCGGCGTCGCCAGAAGCACGCCGACCGGTCCCCACAGCGTGATCCAGAAGACGGCCGCCGCGATGATAGCGACCGGCGAAAGGCCGGTGCTGCTGCCGTACAGCCAAGGCTCCAGGACATTGTTGCTGAACAGCTCCAGCACCATGAACAGCCCGATGGTGAGCAGCGGATCGGTCCAGCCCGGCGATACGGCGAACGACAGGATGATCGGGAACAGCGACGATATGACGGGGCCGACATACGGAATGAACCGGAGGACGGTCGCCAGCACGCCCCACAGGATCGGGTTGGGCACGCCGATCAGCCACAGGCCGAGCGCTACCGGAATGCCGTAAGCGATGTTGATGATGAGCTGCATCAGCAGGTAGCGGCTGACGCGGGCGCCGGCCTCGTCCATCGCCTCGGTCGTCCGGTGCAGGTCGTTGGCGCCGACCAGTCGGATCAGCCGGTCGCGCAGGCCCTCCCGCTCCAGCAGCATGAAGATCACGAAGACCAGAACCATGCCGGCCGTGCCGATCGGGCCGACCAGCGGACCCAGATAGGTCTGGATCTCGTTCCAGGGGGACGGGCGGGGTTCGTGGACTTCCACCGGGATCGGTCTCAGGACGTCGACGCGGCCGGCTTCCCCGGCGCTCTGGACCGCTCCCGGCGCCGCCGGCGCCGTCGCCTGATCCAGTTCCTTGCTCAGGTCCTTCAGCATCTGGGTCGCCTGGTCCAGCACTCCCCCGCCGCCGCCCTCGGTCGCGCCGCGCACGCTCTGGATCTTGGCGCGGATGTTCTGCTCGTAGTTGGGCAGGTTCTGCGCCAGATCGACGAGCTGGCTGGCCACCAGCGTCCCGAACCCCAGCACCACCATGAACATCAGCAGCACGACCAGGATGACCGACGGTATCCGGCCCAGCCCCCAGCGCCGCAGCCGGAGCACGATCGGGGCGAGCGCGAAGCTCAGCAGGACCGCCAGCGCCACCGGCATCAGGATGTCCTGGCCGAAATACAAGGCGCCGACGACCACCAC
>NZ_JCACHA010000154.1:0-3679 GCF_059503625.1 Skermanella sp. | reverse complement strand
TGACGTCCTTTACCGCGATGAAACCCTTGAACTCCTTGGTCAGACTTCGGGTTTCCAGAATATTGTCCCCGTCCATTGCGCCTCCCCTTATCGGACATCCCAAAACCTTTGAGGCGCCAAAACCTTTGAGGCGGATGTCCTGGATTTTGCGTGAAGTTAGGGACAAGGGGGAGGTGGTGACACCACCCGAAAGGGTGGCGTTCTGATTATTCTCCAAAGACCTACGGCAGCAACCCCAATTCACGCCCACGGGCGACGGCGCTGGTACGCGTGGTCACGTACAGCTTGGCGAACAGCCGTTTGAGGTACCATTTCACCGTATCCTCGGAAATCCTCAGCCGTTCCCCGATCTGGCGGTTGCGGAGACCTTCCGACACCAGCCGAAGGATCTGGATCTCACGGTGATGCAGCCCGTCGGCGGCTTGGGACGCCTGTTTCCCCGGCTCGGGCTGAAGCGTTTCCAGCACCTTGCCTGAAATCTCGATGGCGTCGCGGCACTGCGCCATCGCCGCTTCCAGATCTCCCGCAGCTCCTGCGGCATAGCCGACCATAACGGCGGCGAAGCCCCTCAGCACCATCTCCCGATCGGTGCGTCCCGGCAGGTCGCCGCACGGCCCCGCATCCGGATGTCCCAGCCAGCCGCCGGCGCGGTGATGGGCCTCCGGAAGGGCATTGCGCTCTCCCGTCATCAGACGCCGCGTCAGGACGGCCATTTGCAGGCCGGAGATGCGCCCCTCGGTCTTCCGCGTGACGTCGCGAACCTGGTCTTCCGTCAGGTCGAGCGCCTGGACGCGGGTCAGGTAGTAGCGCGCCTCGTCCAGGGTGAAGCGCAGGTCCGATGCCTGAAGCTCCAGCAATCCGCCGCAGGCCCGCAGCCGGGCGAGCGGGAAAGGCGGCTCGACCCTGCTCGCCACCGCCAGCATGACCTGCCGGGGCAGGGCGCTCAGCAGCAGGTTGACGTCGCGGTGGATGGCGGGATCGCTCACCGCTTCGTAGTCGTCCAGAAACAGGACGGCGGTCTTGCCGGTCCTGTCCAGCCCGCTCAGCAAGGCCGGCAGCGCACCGCTGAGCGCAGGCGCCTGCATGGCCCTGAGATATCCTGCGAAGCCGGGCGCCACCGGTTCCAGCGCATTGCCAAGGTCGTTCAGGAAGTGCCCGTAGTCATGGCCGGAGCGGTGCAGCGACAGCCAGCCGGCAGCCATGCCCCGGTTCCCGGCGATGGTATGCCAGCGGGCGAGCAGGGTGGTCTTGCCGATCCCTGCCGGACCCGACAGGACGGCCAGACGCAGCTTGTCGAAGCGATCGACACAGTCTTCCAGTCGCAGCCGAAAGACCAACGATGTCTCCGTATGCTGCGGGCTAAAATTAGCGACAAATTTTTGCAATGTTTATATTGCCCTTTGCCGGTACGAGAAAGATGGTCGAAATATTCGGTTCAGACTTGTGTAACGGGATTGTCGTGCCGGCTTCAACTCTTACCATCACTGCAGGACCGGGTATCGGCCGTTCCTTCTATGGAACTACTCCATTGAGCATAGCTGGCGGAGGGATGGTGTCAAAGCCGGGAGCCGGCTTGGCGAGGCTTCCGCCGGGGTGTCAGGATGGAGGATCGACGGATGGAGTGGAATGACCGGGATGAGGATCGCATGTCGGACGAAACGGTCCCGGGCCGTTCGCTCAATCTTCACGGCGTCTCTTCTCGGCTCCGCCCTGCTCGCGGGCTGTGCCGGCTTGGACACGCCGGGCGGCGATGCTCCGGGCGACGACCTTCCGGGCTTCGTCCGGGGCGGCATCCTGCATGAACGGTACGACGGCAGGACAGACGACCTGCTGACCGGCGGCCTCGGCTCCGCCGGTCTCGCCAATCCCATTCCCCCCGCCTTCGCCGATCCTTCGCACCCCATGGCGGCGGAACTGCGTACCCGTGCAATCCACGCCAACTACCGCGCCCTGGTGGACATGACGCCGGGGGGAGGCTACGGGACCTTGTACGGGCCGGCCGTCGGGATCGGCGGTCTGGGCATGATCGCGGGCCATGAGTATCTGGCTCTGGCCGACCACGATGACGGCAGGGGCGTCACCATCATGGTCCAGGTTCCCGACAGCTTCGGCATCGGCCAGACCTGTATCGTGACGGCTCCTTCCAGCGGATCGCGCGGGGTCTACGGCGCCGTCGCCACGGCGGGGGAATGGGGGCTGAAGCGGGGCTGTGCGGTGGCCTATACCGATAAGGGCACCGGCATGGGCGTCCACGACCTGTCTGCCGATACCGTCACCCTGATCACCGGCGAGCGGGCGCCCGCCTCGTCCAGCCCGGATCGCGTCAACTTCCGCGCCGGGCTGGACGAGGCGGCGCGCACCGCCTTCAACGCCGCGTTTCCCAACCGGCTCGCCTGGAAGCACGCCCATTCCGGCGGCAATCCCGAAGGCCGCTGGGGCCGGGATGTGCTGGACTCCATCGAACTGGCCTTCGCCATCCTCAACATCCATCATCCCGGCCCCAATGGCCGGCGGCATGTCCCGGCCAATACCGTCGTCATCGCCTCCAGCGTGTCGAACGGCGGCGGAGCGTCGCTGCGGGCCGCCGAGACGGACCGGTCCGGCCTGATCGACGGCGTCGCCGTTTCCGAACCCAACGTCAATCCGGTCTACGATCCGTCCTTCACGATCCGTCAGGGCGGCCGGCCGCCGCTGCGGTCCCATAGCCGGCCGCTCTACGACACCATCACGCTCGTCAACCTTTACGGGCCCTGCGCGGCGCTCGCGGTCCCGGATGCTCCGCTAAGATCGGGAGCCTCCGCCGGACGGTGCGAAGGTCTGTTCCGGAACGGGCTGCTGAAGTCCGCTGGGGTGCAGGCACAGGCGGCCGAAGCGCTGGAGGTCATCAACGGCTACGGCATCCTGCCGGAGCAGAATTTCCTTCAGCCGGCCTACGGCAGCTTCTTCGTGCCGCAATCCATCGCCGTCACCTACGCCAACGCCTATGCCAAAGCGGGCGTCGAGCGGAACCTGTGCGGCTACAGCTTCGCCTACGCCGAGAGGGGCGTCCCGGCGGCGCTGCCGCCTGCCGCCGCCGCCGACCTGTTCGCCATGGGTAGCGGGATACCCCCGACCGGCAAGGTCGTCCTGATCAACAACAACGCGCCCGGCGGTCCGCGCGAGGACCGGTCATCGACTCCCGACCAGAACCTTCCCGGCGCGCTCTGCCTGCGTGGCCTCGCCACCGATCCGTCGGAAGGCTTCCGCGCCAGCCTGGATGAGATCCGGGCAACCGGCGGTCTGCGCGGCAAGCCCGTCGTGATCGTCAACGGCAGGGCCGACGGCATCATCCCGCCCAACCACGCCTCGCGTCCATACTATGCCTCGACCCAGAAGACGCCGGACGCCGGCGATGTCCGATACTACGAGGTGACCAATGCCGGCCATCTGGACGCCTTCAACGCCTTTCCCGGCTTCGACACCCGCTATGTCCCGCTGCACCACTATTTTTTCCAGGCGCTCGACCTGATGTGGGACCATCTGGTCAACGGCGCGCCCCTGCCGCCCAGCCAGGTCGTCCGCACCGTTCCGCGCGGTCCCGGAGCACGGGCGATCGGCCAAGCCAACTTGCCGACGATCCGCCGGGAGGCAGCCGAAGACGCGCTGATCCGCTTCGACGGGGTGGAACTGTCGATCCCGG